>JACMIX010000337.1 GCA_014380935.1 Gloeobacterales cyanobacterium ES-bin-141
CGCCGCCGACACCGCGACGACTACATCTCTCACGGTGACCGGACTGCTGCCCACCTCTGCCGGGACACCCGAGGCTTTAATCGGCATTGATTTTCGTCCGGATAACGGTCTTCTATACGGGATCACACTCGAAGACAGCATCTACACCATTGACCCGACCACGGGTGCCGCGACACTGGTCAGCACGCTCGCCACTGCTTTTCCGGGAGGCAGTGCCTCAGGCGTCGATTTCAATCCGGTGGCAGACCGCCTGCGGCTCGTCGGCCGTGCTGGTGAAAACTTTCGTGTCAACGTGGATACCGGCGAGACATTCGTTGACACGAGCTACGCCTATGTAGAAGGTGATCCGGCGTTTGAGGACGATGAGGCAAATGGTACCCTTACCACCCCGTTCGTATCGGCCGTAGCATACACCAACTCCACAGCCCAGTCCACGTCAACCCAGCTATACGGTATCGACTACGAGCAAGACTCCCTGGTACTGGTGTCAAACCCCAACGGTGGCGAGGTGTCCACGGTTGGTTTGCTGGGTTCCCCTATCGATGCGGACGAGGACGGGGAGGTTGACGATAGTAGCGTCGATTTTGGCCAGTTTATAGGCTTTGATATCCTTTCGGACTTTGAAGGCGACAATCTGGCCTTTGCACTGACCGGTTCTAACCTCTACACTATCGACCTGAATACAGGACTTGCCACGGACGTGGGGCAGGTCGGTGATGGAACCTTCGACTTCGTTGGACTTGCGGCCGTACCTATTCCCGAACCGAGCACCGGTACGTTGCTGGGCTTTGGTGCCCTCGCCCTGTTCTCGCGGCTCCGCAAGAGCGTGTCAAAGTCGTGAGCGGTGCTCACAGCTTCGACGCCTCATCCCAGTTGCTGCTGTCCGGCAAATAAGGGGACTCTGGGGGCTGGTTGTTTTTGAAGACGACCGTGATGCCCTGTTTGACGGCAGCAGTAATCTGTTCTCGGTGTTTTTCGAGCAGCTTCTCGGTTGAGCGATGCACCCAGCGCTGACTAGTCGCGTACTGCGCGGGAAGGTGGTTCAAGGCCCACGCCTCTGCGTCGGTGCGGTTGATCTGTGCCTGGACGGTTTTTGGAAGTCGAGCAATCTGGATATCGAATTCGCCCGTGACCAACTTTTCCATCACGTTGATGTACCGCTTCGGCGGCTTACCGGTAATGGTGGCTGCACTGATATAGCGGTCAACTTTGTACCGGTTGGCACCCCTGGTGAATTGATTGGGGGTAGAGGTGGTGGAGATCGCCTCGATCTTTGCCTGGACTACCTGGCACTCATTGGTCATACCCTGCTCGCGGTATAGTTTCTCGGCTTTCTGGTAGTCCTGCACAGCCCTTTGCTCGTCCTTGAGGTTCAGGCGCGCATCTCCGCGCTGGTTACAGGCGTCGGCAAAGGTGGGATTAAAGTTGAGCGTCCGGTTGAAGTCCTCGATGGCCCCATGGTAGTCACCCAGGCAGGAGCGGGCTCTACCGCGGTGATAGTAAGCCTCCAGGCAGGTGGAATTGAGCAGTATCGTCTGGGTGTAGTCTTCAATTGCACCTTGCTCATCGGCCAATTCGAGCCGGACAGAGCCACGATTGAGATAAGCCGCAGCCTTTTTGGGATTGATACACACAGCCTTTGTGTAGTCCTCAATTGCACCCTGCTTGTTGCCGAGTTTGTAGCGGACAAAGCCCCGGTTGTAGAACGCGTCTGCATCATTGGGGTTGAGATGGATAACCCGGTCAAAATCCTCGATAGCACCGAGAAAGTCTTCCATCAAAGCTCTGCTGACTGCCTGGTGATAGAACTGTGCAGCATCCACCGGCCGCTACTCCTCAAACTGACTGTTTCCATAAAGTACCCACGGAGGGAGCCTTCGCGCTCAGTATGCTTTGAAGCTTCAAAATAAATTTGTGGTACTAGGTCCTGAGGGCCATCGCACGGATCTCAGGGCCTAAACTAGTGCTGTTGCGTGTGACAAACAAATGTCTTCGACTTCAGAAAACCTGGGTCCTGCCCTGGGCAAGATCCCCAGTGGAATATTCATCATTACGGCCCAAAAGAATGATCAGTCTTCCGGCATGTTGGCCTCCTGGGTTCAGCAAGCCGGATTCGAGCCCCCGTCCCTTACCGTGGCAGTCAAAAAAGACCGTCCCTTTGAACTCCTTGTGTCTGAGGTTGGTGACGGTTTCGTAGTCAATGTACTGGCCAGGGAGAACGGCAAGCTTGCCGGTCACTTCGGCAAAGGGTTTGCGCCCGGAGAACCGGCTTTTGAGGGAGTGGCTACGGAGACCGCCACGACCGGTACTCCTGTCTTGAGTGAGGCCGTTGCCTTTTTGGACTGCCGCGTGACCGGCCGTTTAGAAGGCGGCGATCACTGGGTTATTCTTGGCGAGGTAGTCGATGGGTGTCTGCGCAAGGAGACCGAGCCCTGGGTCCACACGCGCAAGAATGGCTTTAGCTATTAGCCTAGATGGGTTTGTTGAGGCTGCTCCAAAACTTTGCAAACAGGTTTTGTTTGGCTTGTGAGGCGCTCTGAGTTGAGGTTTTACCGGTAGTGGCCCCTGCCATCGCTCGCGCTTTGGGCGTGTCCATCTGCAGCCACTGCCGGGCCAGAGCTTGAGCCGGATCGAGGGCAAGCGCCTTTTGAAACTCGGCCTTGGCCATACCGGGTAGGCCCTGACGCATCAGCGCAACACCCAGATGGGCATAGAAGTCGGCACGGCCGGACTCGAGTCGTATGGCTTCTCTGAGTGACTGAACGGCCTCGCGGTACTGTTTGCGCTTGAGAAAGTCTTGTCCCCGCTCGAAGTGCCGCTCTGACCAGTTGACTGAAGGAGCAACCGACGAGGGTTGTGCGATCCGACCACTAGACAGGGAGTCCTGGTGGGCTGGATCGCTCAACTTGGCATTGCTCAACAGGTAGGCCAGGTTGAGTTCGCTCAACTCGCCCGTCCGTGCAAGACCCTGGCTGATTTCTTCATATTGCCGACAGGCCAGTTGCCCGACTGCTCCGATGTAGGCCTCCTGCAAGGAGGTAAGTGTCTTGCAACTCAGCAAAGCCCGAGTCGCGGCTTGAGGTGCCACTACCAGCCCGGAGCTGACGAATTTGGCTCCCAGCAAGCGCACCATCATGTCGTATTCCTGACGGCGCTGCCCGCGACCCAAAATGTCGTAAGCAGGAGTCACCAGGTTGGTGTACAGTTTGGTCGCTACTCGCTGACCTTGCTCGTCGCCGGTATAGCGGTCGGGGTGCAGGAGTTTTGCTGCTCTGTGGTATCCCTGGCGGATCTGGTCTGAGGAACCGCCAATAGGCGCACCCAGGACGGCGTAGTAATCGGCTCCATACTGAGCGAGTCCGGCTGTGAGGTAAGGTGCTTGCGTCTCTTCTGTAAAGCGTTCCACCGTTTTTCCCGTGGTGAGCGACAATCCGTTCATAGGTCTTAAGATGCCCACTCAAAGCCCACCTTTGACTCAAATGAGATACTGATTTTCAGAACCCCTACTGAACTCACAAAACTGATGGACATTTTGGAGAAAATATACGGTACCCTGTTCGCCCCCGCCCCCACCTTTGAGTACCTGCGGACCCATATGCCTTTAGGCGAAGCGGCCCTGATCCTGTTGACGGTCAACTTCTTCGAGGGGTGGCGGCAGGCGGGTGAGCTGTCTATCGGCACCATCGCTTTGCAGGTAAGTGTGGGAACCGTAGGCTGGCTGGTTCTGTCCGGGATCATCAAACTGATGGCCGTCGCCCTCGATCGCCCTGTATCCTACCAGGCCATTCTTAGTCTCAGTGCCTTCGGAGGTCTGCCGTGGTTGTTGATCGGTCCTGCACAGGCAGCGGGTGGAGTAGCCGGGAGCGTGCTCACCGTGATTGCCGTCCTGTGGTTTGTGTTTTTGGAAGTCTGGGCTATCGCTGTTGCCCTGGGAATTGACTGGTGGAGGTCTTTGTTGTTTGTTCCCCTGGCTTTTGTCGGCAGCCTGGTTGCGGGCATCTGGGTCGGTAATGGACTTTTGACCTTTTTGAGCCTCGGGTGAGTCAGGGTAACCAGAATCTAGCGGCGTCCCTTGAAGAGCTTCAGGGGCACAATGTCCACCAGGTCATGCAGCAGGGTATAGAAGCAGGGAATGATGAATAGGGTCAGCACCGTTGCCAGAGATAGACCAGAGAAGACCACGATACCCAGCGGCTGGAGGAGTTCTGAACCCTCGCCGATACCCAGGGCAAGTGGAAAGAGACCCAGGATGGTGATGGCAGCCGTCATCGCGACTGGACGCAGACGTTCGGGGGCCGCCTTGAGCATAGCTGCGCGACGGTCAATGCCTTCGCGCTCGCGGATCTGGTTGGCCAACTCCACCAGGATGATGCCGTTGCCGACCACGATACCCACCAGTAGCACTGCACCGATGAGTACGGTCGCCCCGACGGCGGTTTCGGTCACGTAGAGACCTAAAATACCTCCTGCCAGCGCAAGCGGCACGGTGAAAATGATCACAAGCGGATCGAGCAGAGAGTTGTACTGCACGGCCATGACCACGAAAACCAGGAAGATAGCAAGCCCCCCCAGCGTGACGAGCGCGTCTTGAATCTGGCGATTGCTCTGGGCTGCGGAGCTTGGCAGTAGCGTGACACCCTTGGGTAGATCTACCCCGGCGAGCACGGTCTCGGCTTGGGTCAGGGCTTCGCTCAGGCTCGAATCCTCACCAAGGCTTCCAGCAATCAGAAAAACCTGACGCTGGTTAATACGTGTCAGCTCAGCCGGGGACTGGGCTTCTTGCAAGTCCGCGACATCCCCAAGGCGGACCTGCCGGTTGCCCGTGACCGACAGTGGCAACTGCTCCAGTTGTGAAGCCCGCTGCACCGACTCGCGGTCCAGCCGCACCCGCACGTCCACCAGACGATTGCCGCGCTGAAGCTGCGTCGGGATGGAGCCTTCGACCGCTGTTTCGACCGTGCGGCCGACGTCCTCGGTATCGAGGCCCAGGGCCTCGGCACGCTCCCAATCGGGACGAATCTGAACCTCAGGCTGGCGGTCATCCGCGTCAGGCCGGAAGCTGGCCAATTTTGCCCGCTCATCAAGGGCGGCCAGTACCATCCGCCCGGCGCGGCGCAGGCTCTCCTCGTCGTTACCCTGCAAGATGACATCAAAGTCCGCGCGGACGGGGGAATTGGAGAGTACCAGACCCCGTACAGTGCCGGGACTCAGGCGCAGGCGGATGCCTGCCAGGTTGAGTCGGTCAAACTGCCTGCCTACCCGCTCGGCGTAGGCTTCTACGTCAGTGCCGGGTTTGAGGGTAATCGTACTGGAACTACGTAGAGGGTTCGCAATCGTGAGGTTGCCGAAGAGGAACCCGCCCGTGGTCGAGAAGACATATTCTGTTTCTGGTTGTTTGAGCAAAATATCATCAACGGCCGTCATCACTCTGCGGCTCGTGGCCAGGGGAGTACCCGGGGGAAACTGGGCCAACAGGTTGGCCTGGCCTGTGGCGATACGCGGCAGGATTTCCTGGGGGATCTGGCCTGCCAGGAGGAAGCTCCCCCCACCCAGGACAACAACTGCAACAACGATAACGAGTAGACGGCGGCGCATCACCGCGTCGAGCAGACCAGTGTACGCCTGTCTTGCTGATTCAAAACCCCGATTGAATGCGCGCAACAGCCACAGCCTGCTCACGCCGCTTGACCAGGGCACAGCCATTAACCGGGAGGTCAGCATCGGAACTACCGTCAGCGCAGTCAGGAGTGCTGCCCCAACCGTAAAGCTGATGGTCAGAATCAGTTCGTTAAACAAAAGCGCGACAAAGCCGCCAATCAACAAGAACGGCAGCACGGCCACGAGGTTAGTGGTAGTGGAGGCAACCAGGGCCGATTCCACCTCGCCACTACCCGCTTCGGCCCGCTCGATCCATTCCCCCGTCTCAGACCGGCTCCGAGTCCCGCTACTTTTGACAATGTTTTCGAGCACGACGATGCAGCTGTCCACGGCACCGATGCCGATGGCAAGGCCCCCCAGGGTAAAAACGTTCAGTGACAGACCAAACAACCCCATCAAGATGACCGCAACCAGCGTACCCAGAGGAATGGCAAGCACGATGATGAAGGTCTGACGTAGCGAGCCCAGGAACAGGAGCACCGCCACCATGGCGAGCCCCGCCCCGATCAGCCCCGAGGTGGTAACGTCTGCAAGCGAGTTGCGGATGAAAACGGACTCATCAAGGGTAGCGGTCAGGACTGTGTCCGCCGGAATGAGCCCGGAGCGCTTGAGGGTGTCAATGCGCGCTTTCACCCCGTCCACGACTGTGACGGTGTTGGCATCGGGCTGCTTCTGGACGCTTACTTTGACAGCGGGTTTGCGGTTGAGGGAGACGAACACCCGCTGGTCCTCTGTACCGTCTACGACGGTGGCAAATTCACGCAAGTAGACGCGACGGGGCGGGTCGGACCCGGCTACTGGGATGGAGAGGTCCCGGATCTCGCTTGCCCTGGCAAATAGCCCTACCGTCCGCGTCAGCGGTTCAGAGTCGCGCCCCTGAACACGACCGCCCGAGATGTCCTGGTTGCGACGGCTGAGGGCGTCGAGCACGTCTGTTATACCAATGCCCAGTGCTTGCAGGCGGTCGAGGTCAATCTTGACCTGCACTTCTTCCTGGACACCGCCCGATACATCCACCGCCGCGATACCCGGTACGACACTCAGTTCACGGGCCAGTTCTTCGTCGGCAAAAACGCGTAAATCGACTCCCGCGAGCGAAGATGAGGTCAGCGCAAATTCATAAATCGGTAGCTGAGACGGATCAGCCTTGAACAGACGGGGCGTCTCAGCGATATCCGGCAAACTGCTCTGGGCGCGGTTGACGGCGGCCGTGGCATCATTGAGGGCCTGGTCGATGTCACCCCCGGGCTGGAAGTATAGATCAATGCTCACCTGACCTTCACGAGTCCGCGAGAAGACCTGCACGACGCCCTCGGTAGCTGCCAGGGCTTCCTCAAGGGGCCTGGTCACCTCGTCAATGGCGACCTGCGGCGCGATACCCGGTACCTCGATACGCACCCCGATCCGCGGATAGGTGATCGAGGGCAGCAGATCCACCGGCAGTCTGACCAGAGTGAAGACTCCTATCACAATGACCACGAGCGCCAGCATCAGGGTGCCAATGTGGCGCCGGATAGCTATCCGGCTAACACTGAATCCGGGTGCGGTCTGTTCGGTCACTGCGGCCTCCGGGGCTGCGACTCAGAAAGAAAACTCAAGCGCACAGCTTCGCCGTCTTTGAGGGGGCGACTGCTACGTGCGACAAAGCGCTCACCCGCCTTCAAGCCCGAGAGAATCTCAACCTGTCCGTTCGCCCGCTCGCCAACTTCTACAGGCCGTGCTTCAACCCGGTTCCGCTGCTCATTTGTGACGATGACAAACACCGTCAACTCACCCTCCGGCAGAGCCGATGGCGGAACCAGGACCCGTTTGGGTTGATCCCCGGAGAAGGCAACTCGTGCCAGAAGACCGCTACTGATCCGCCCTCCCGGGTTGGCAACGGTGACCTCTACCGGTATAAGGCGGGTCGTCGGGTCGGCGGCGGGAGATAGACGGGTGACCGTGCCGCTAAAACGCTCATTCGCAAAGGCATCCAGCTTCACTTGCACGGGTTGCCTCACGCGGACCCTGGAGAGGTCCAGTTCTGAGACCTGCACATTTACCTTGACGCGGCTGAAATCCCCCAGGCTGAGCAACGCATCTCCCGGCCGTACCAGGTTGCCGGTCTCAGTCGTACGCCCCAGTACCGAACCGTTGATGGGAGAAGCAAGGACAGCCTGGGACAGCCGCTCGCGTGCCTGGGCCACGACCGCTCGTTGGGCATCTACCCGACCCTCTGCTGCCGCGAGAGCTTGCTGTTCGGTACGAACTTGCTGCTGAGTCGAGCGCAGGGTTTGCTCGGCCGTGCGCTCGGCCGTCTCGGTCAACTCCGCTTGCTGAGCTGAGAGGGCACCCTGGGTCGCTAGGGTCTGAGAGCGTTCGGCATCGTTTTGGGCCTGCTTGAGGGCGAGGCGTGCCTGCTCGATCTGGGTGCGGGCATTGCTGACTTGTGCCCGTGCCCGTGCCACTTCTGACTCTTGGGTTGCGAGTTCGGCCCGGGATTGATTGAGGGCTGCGACCAGCAAGTTGTCGTCAAGCCGGGCGAGGACCTGTCCCTTGCTGACAGGGTCTCCCACATCGACATTCAAACTCAGCAGTCGTCCCTCCACCTGAGAGCGCAAAGAAATTTCTCTGACCGGTCTGGTGGTGCCGGTGTACTCAAGCACTTCGCGCACAGACCCCGTCTGGGCGATGGCTGCATTTACCGCAGGCAGTTCCCTGGCCTGAGCTGCTTGCCCGGTCCCGTCCGCTTGCGGTGGCGGAGCTGCTGCGCAACCGACAA
>JACMIX010000338.1 GCA_014380935.1 Gloeobacterales cyanobacterium ES-bin-141
AATGGCCGCGAGTCAATATTCGTTAAACTGGTCCAGCAAGATGCGGGTGCCCAGTACAGTCTCTCGCGAGCCTTCTCCATCCTGCAGCAGATGGAGGATCTGCCTGCCTTGCTCGCTGTCCTGAAACACCTGGCTAAGCTGGTCGGAACCGCATAGCACCCCAGAGATGACCCGAATACTGAATCTGGAACGAATGTTTTATCCTTCTTGGTTGGATGAGAACCCCGTTCTTGGATATTGCCCTAATACTCTACCCCTAGCTGCGCCTTGATCCCCTGGCTGCGGAAGGGATGTTTGACCATTTTCATCTCGGTGACCAGGTCGGCGTATTCGATCAGTTCTGGTGGGGCACCGCGACCGGTCAGCACGACGTGGACCATCTCGGGTTTTTGGGCAAGTCCGGCCAGTACGACGGCAAGATCTAGATAGCCCAGTTTCATGGCTACGTTGATCTCGTCGAGCAAGACCAGGTGATACTTGTTGGCGGTAATGAGTTCGAGGCTCTTCTGCCAGGCCTCGGTTGCTTTTTGGATGTCGCGTTCACGGTCCTGTGTCTGCCAGGTAAAGCCTTCACCCATAGCTTCGAAGAACACAAGTTCTGGAAAACGTTGCAGGAGTTTTGCCTCGCCGGGCTCCCAGGCCCCCTTGATGAACTGGACGACCGCAGCCGGCAGGCCGTGACCGAGCGAGCGGAAGACCATGCCGAAAGCGGCGGAGCTTTTGCCCTTACCGTCGCCGGTGTGGACAATCACGAGACCTTTCTCGAGGGTGCGCTCGGCCAGACGTTGCTCCTGGACCTCATTGCGGCGTTCCATCTTGAGCTTGTGGGCAGTATTGGCATCGGTCATGAGCGTAGTCGCCTCCAGAGTTTCTGTGTGCTGAAATGTTGCGGGTCTCGACAGGTGTCTATCGACTGTACTAGTCTAAGGAGACTTTCGAAAACCTGTGGGGATCAGCCCAGGTGGCGGGGCTCTCCCGCTGGGGAAAGACCGGTGTGAATCCGGCACTGTGCCGCAACTGTGAATGGCGAGTACGCCTAAGTCAGGATGCCTGTTCGAAAGCTTATCGTTTTAAGCCCGCGTCGCACGGGCAAAAGGAGTCACATGGTTAGCTTTCAGGAGCGCTCTGCGCTCGTACCATCAGTTGAGAGTCGCCTGCCCGTTTTGCTGGTCGGGCACGGTACGCGCGATGATTCAGGCCGTCAGGCGTTGATCGATCTGGCAACGGCCTACCAAAAGCTCGATACCACTCGTCCGGTGGTTCCCTGTTTTCTCGAGTTGACGGGACCGACCATCCTCGAAGGCATCGAGCAATGTATCCAGCAGGGACACACCGAACTGGTCGTCCTGCCGGTGCTACTGTTTGCCGCCCGCCACAACAAGTTCGACGTGACCGCCGAGCTAGACCGGGCACGTCTGAAGTATCCGCAGTTGCACTTTCACTACGGGCGGCACTTCGGCATCCGTCCCGAGGTAATCGAGCTTTTACACGACCGTTTGCAGACTGCCGAGCAAGGTGACACCTCCGGCATCGGGCGCAGCGAGACGGTCGTGCTCCTGGTCGGACGCGGTGCAAGCGACCCGGATGCCAACGGGGACGTGTACAAGCTCGCACGTCTTCTATGGGAGGGCTCGGGCTATCAGTCGGTGGAGGTCTGCTTCATCGGCATCACCCACCCTCGCCTCGAGCAGGGCTTCGAGCGGGCTTTGCTGCTTGGAGCGAAACGGGTGATCGTGCTGCCCTACTTTTTGTTCACCGGGGTACTGGTCAAGAAAATTCAGGCAGCGGTTGAGCTTCAGTGCCAGAACCACCCGGAGATTACATTTTTGGGGTTGCCTGAAATCGGTCTGCACCCACTCCTGCTCACACTGCTTCAAGAACGTGAACGGGAGGCAGCCCAGGGAGAGGTGAGCATGAATTGCGAGATGTGCAAGTTTCGCCGCGCCGCCCTCAATGACTCGGCTCACGACCACGGACATAACCATGGACATGATCACGGACACGGTCATCACCACCACGACCACGATGCCCCGGACCCCTACGCCCAACTCGACCAGTACCACGGTCGGATCTGGAACGTTCCCTAGCAAGTGTGAGGAAATTCGATGACATTGCTGCACCAATTGCGCGGGCAGGTCTTGCTCGCCCACGATGGTAATCTGTTCAATCACATCGCGCAGGGTGAATATGACAATATTCTGACTACCCCGCTCGACTGGTTCGTCTTTGGCATGATGCTGGTTTTTCTGGCGGCCAGTGCACTGTTCGTGGTGCGCTTCATCAGGACGGGCCGACTCGGACGCTGATGGCCGTACTGCACCCGATTACAGCGCAGAGCTTCGCCATTATTGATGCGGAAATTGGTCCGCATGGGTTTGATTCTAAGGAGTACCGGGTAGTACAACGGGTAATCCACAGCACGGCGGACTTCGAGTTCAAGCA
>JACMIX010000339.1 GCA_014380935.1 Gloeobacterales cyanobacterium ES-bin-141
CTTCGCGATGAATTCTCGCTTTTTGAGCGCCGCCTCCGCTCAGCCGCGTAACAGCCTCAGGCCACTGAGCGTTACCAGGACGGTCGAGCCCTCGTGGCCGATCACCCCGAGGGGTAGGGTCAGATCGCCCACGAAATTGGTCACCAGCAATGCACCCACGCAACCAAGGGCGAAGGCAATGTTTTGCCTGACGACTGCCTGGGATCTGCGGCCCAAGCGGACCGCAAGCTCCAGCTTCTCGAGGCGGTCGGCCATCAACACTACGTCGGCTGTCTCCAGAGCCATATCTGTACCTGCTCCGCCCATGGCGATGCCAACGGACGCCTGGGCGAGGGCCGGAGCGTCATTGATGCCGTCGCCCACCATTGCCACATGGGTGTACCGCTCCTGCAGTTCGCGGATCACCCGGAGCTTGTCTTCCGGCAGCAGGTTGGCGTAGACCTCATCCACCCCGACTTCCAGAGCGATCCTCCGGGCGGTCTTTTCGTTGTCGCCGGTCAACATGACGATATGCTCGATCCCCAGAGCGCGTAGCCCGGCAATTGCCTCCGTGGCCCCGGCCCGGACCGTGTCTGCCGCCGCGATGGCCCCGAGGAGTTGGCCGCCCCGCGCCACCCAGACCACAGTCCTGCCCTCTGCCTCGAGTCGTTCGCTCCATTCGCGCAACCAGGTAGCATCGTCACCGGTATGCTCGCAGACGAAGGTGGGCCTGCCGACCACCGTCACCTCGCCCGCCAGCCAACCTCGAATCCCCCGCCCGGCAACCGCCTGCACGTCTGTCGCCGCGGGCCAGGCAAGACCATTTCCCCGGGCATACTCCACGATTGCCCGACCCAGAGGGTGTTCTGAGACCGCTTCCAGTGCCGAGGCCGCTTCTAGCACCTCACGATCACCGGCCACGCTCCGTACCTCGCACACCCGGGGCTTTCCGAGTGTGAGGGTGCCGGTCTTGTCGAACGCGATTGCCCGCAGGCGGCCGATCTCCTCGAGCTGTGCCCCGTTCTTGAACAGGATGCCGTCGCGCGCACCCCTGGCGATGCCCGACAACAACGTTGGCATGATCGCCGCCATCAGGGCACAGGGTGAGGCTACGACCAGGAAGATGAGTGCCCGGTAAATAGTGTCCTCCCAGGTCCAACCCCAGAAGAGAGCCGGTAGCGTGGCAAGCAGAACTCCCACGGCCACGATCACTCGGGCGTAGCCCCGTTCGAAGCGTTCGATGAACCGCTGCGAAGGCGGGGCCTCGGTCTGCGCCTCTTCCACCAATTGGACGATCCGTCGGATGAGGCTGCTCTCGGGTGGGCGCTCGACCTTGAGCCGCAGGGCACCATTGCCGTTGATGCTACCGGCGTACACTTCCTCTCCGACCGTCTTCTCCACCGGTACCGATTCGCCAGTGAGCGGGGCCTGGTCCAGTTCGCTGTGTCCTTCGACGATCCGCCCGTCAACCGGTACCAATTCCCCCGGCCGCACCCGCACCTCGTCGCCCGGGCACAATTCGCGGATGGGGACAGTGCGCTCTGTGCCGCCCACGACGACATGGGCAATGTCGGGAACCTGACCCATCAGACCCTCGATGTCACGCCCGGTCCGCTGCATGGCGTAGCCTTCGATCGCTCCGCTTACAGCAAAAATCAAGATGAGCACGGCACCGTCGATCACGAAGTAGTACTCGCCGCGCCATACTCCCAGGGCTGCCGCGCCAAGGGCGGCAACGATCATCAGCAGATCGACGTCGAGATCTCGTTCTTGCCACAACGTGGTCAACCCTTCGCGAGCGCTCTCGAATCCCCCGACGATGTAAGCCACGGCCAACACGCTCAGGGCCGGGATGACCAAGCCGAGACTCAGTGCCCACCAACCCACCCATACCAGCAACGCGCATAAGAACGCCGCCACGGCACCGGGGGTCTCCACGAGGCTCGACAGGGTAGAAGTCCACACAAGGGCTTTTTTCATTGCAACCGCACCGAGACCATTACCCTTCTACGCTAAACATTGACATTAGCGTTAATGTCAAGCTATTCAGAGAATATCCATCTCTGGTCTGACCGGGAAATGAGCGCCGAGCACCTGACTATCAAAGAGCTAACCGACGCCGTGGGCGGGGTCACCCCCCGCATGGTGCGCCACTACCACGCACTCGGTCTGATGCCCGTTCCACCGCGTTCGCAGGGCAATTACCGGCTGTACACCGAACGGGACGTGCTGCGCCTGCGCAAGATCGTCGCCCTCAAAGAAAAGGGTTTCGCGCTCGCCCATGTGCAGCAACTACTCGACCCACTCCAGGAGGAGGTGGCCGATGCCCTCGGTGCCCAACTCCAGCGGCAGTACCGTTCGGTACTCGCCCAGATTGCCCGGTTGCGCCAGACGGCCACCGCCCTAGAAGGGGTACTCGGGCGCGACCGCCAGTGTCAGGCCCTTCAAGCGGAGGTCCTTGCCGGGCTCAAGGCGCTCGAAGTCGAGACCGGGGCCAGTTGGGATGGGTTGCAGGCACTGTGGGATGGTCTCGACGGCGCGGTCGCGGAGCATCCGGAAGAGTTTGCAGAGTCGCTCGAGATGCTGCTTCCCGACCTGTCCGGGCGCTCCGAAATCGAGGTAGATCTGCTGTCGAAGCTGGTACTTGCCTGTGGAGACGTTGGTCTCGTTCCGTTGGTCCGGCTGGGTGCCGGGGCAATCGCCGCCGCCCGCGAAAGGCTGGCTGCCGGTTGTGAAGTGGTGGTGGATGTCCCCCTGGTCAGCGCGGCCCTGGATCACACTCGTCTCGCCCACCTCGGTTGTACGGTCCGGACGCTCATCGACGATCCGCACCTCGCGGGTGTAGCCGAGGCCGAGCACGCATTCTGGAACAACCGGGAGTGGGAGAAACGCCTCGCGGAAGTCGCGCCCGGTTCGGTCTTCGTGATCGGCTACGCCCCCTCAGTGCTCGTGGCGTTGTGCAAGGCATTTGAGCAGGGACGACTGCACCCCGCCCTCGTCATCGCCATGCCCGTGGGATTCAGCCATTCCCCGGCAGCCAAGCGCCGACTGATGCGGCTCGCTCTCCCCTGGATCACACTGGAGGGGACAAGCGGCGGCGGCCTGCTAGCAGCAGTCGCCCTCAACGCCCTGACCGAGTCGCTGATCGAAAAGCCCGATTGCCATTGCTACCTGGGGAATGGTTGACTCCCGCTCGCCACGGCCCGATCAGGGGGTCTACCGAGGTATGCCGAGTGTTCCTGGCACTACTTCCACCGACATCGGAGTAGACAGACAATACCCATGAGATACTGGACCCGAGCCTGAAAGGTCAGCGTCCTTCCTGCCAGCGGTGTCCACTACTGTTGGCGATAGCCCGAGATGGCAGTTATACCAGGAAAAGTTGATGGGTTGCTGCCCTATGCATAAAAACCACACCGTGTCGCCTACAGCGCCTCGGTCTTGCAACGATCTGTCGGAGCTTCTCTCGTGGCCATCGGTAGCGAACGTCCGCAACCAGCTCTTCCCGTTTGACAGGCTGCCAACTTCAACCGATTCGGTCTGGGGATGTAGTGACCCGGAGGCGGCATGAACCAGTTTGACCATCCACCGCGCATCTTGTTTCTGTACGGTTCGCTGCGCGAGCGCTCCTACAGCCGCCTTTTGGCCGAAGAGGCGGCGCGCATCATTGCAAGCATGGGTGCCGAGGTGCGCATCTACGACCCCCGCGAGTTGCCCATCCATAGCAGTGTGTCCCCGGAGCATCCCAAGGTGCAAGAGTTGCGTTCGCTCAGCCTCTGGTCGGAGGGGCAGGTCTGGTCGAGCCCGGAGATGCACGGCCAGATCACCGGCATCTTCAAAAACCAGATCGACTGGATTCCACTTGAGATGGGGGCAGTGCGACCGACCCAGGGACGGACGCTCGCGGTGATGCAGGTCAGCGGCGGCTCTCAGTCGTTCAACGCCGTCAACACGATGCGTCTTCTCGGCCGCTGGATGCGCATGTTCACGATTCCCAACCAGTCCTCGGTCGCCAAAGCGTACAACGAGTTCGACGAGGACGGCACGATGAAGGATTCCCCCTACCGCGACCGAGTGATGGACGTGATGGAGGAACTGTACAAGTTCACCGTGCTTCTACGTCCCCACACGGAACACCTAACTGACCGCCACAGTGAGCGCAAGGCAAAGGAAGCGCAGCAGGCACCGAGCGCCAAGTGAGCTAGTTGGACATCGCATAGGAGCGTTCAAGCGCATGGAAGAACTAATTTCGCAGAACTTGTGGTGGGTCGTCCCCGGCCAGCTGGCTGGGGTCCGTAAACCCACGGCAGAAGAAATCCCTGAATTGCGGTCGAGCGGAGTGGATGCCATCGTCTCGGTGATGGACGACCCTGGGAACCTGGACCTCTACCAAAGCGTGGGGCTCACCCACCTCTGGTTACCCGTGAAAGGTGGGACGGCCCCGACGCGAGAACAAATCGCGGAACTCACGGCGTTCATCCGGGAGCAAAACGCCCGCGGAGCGGGAGTGGCCCTGCACTGCACGAGCGGGAGGCGGCGCACGGGGACTTTCCTTGCGGCCTACCTTATCGACAGTGGCAGAACCTATGAAGAAGCGTTGCAGATTGTCCTTGCTGCTAATCCCGAAGTGGAGCTGAGGGAGGCACAGCTAGAATTTCTGCGGGAATTTGCACAACCCTGTTAATCGAGGCGCTTTTCTAAATACTGTCCGATCATTTTTTGCTCCCCGGCCCGCGAGATGATTGTCTGCCGGGTACGGTACTTTGTGCCGATGAGCTTTAGC
>JACMIX010000340.1 GCA_014380935.1 Gloeobacterales cyanobacterium ES-bin-141
GAACATTTTGAAACCCTCTCAGGGCAAGGGTTTCAAGCTTTACAATGTAACAAAGTGCGCCTGCCTTCAAGAGATGGTTGGTACCGCGCTCATGCGCGGGCCGCCGCGAATGGGTAGTCGGTGTAGCCCTCCTCGGTGCCGCCGTAGAAAGTCGCCCGGTTGTACGGGGTGAGGGGCGCGTCGAGCCGAAACCGTTCCGGTAGGTCAGGGTTGGAGATGAAAAGGCGGCCAAAGGCGACGGCGTCGGCCTTGCCCGCCCGGAGCGTGGTCTCTGCCGTTTCGCGGCTGAACCCACCCGCGCCAATGACGGGTCCATCAAAAGCGCCCCGGAAGAGCGACCCGGCATCCACGGCTTGCTGGTTGACCTCGTCCGACATACCGGAGGCGCTCGATCTGGGCTCAATCAGGTGTAAGTAGGCGATGCGGCGGGCACTCAATTTAGAGATGACATGAGTGAAGAGTGCGACCGGATCGCTGTCGCCCATGTCGCTGAAGGTTCCGTAGGGAGACAGGCGTACCCCGACCCGGTCCGCCCCCCAGACCTCCGTGACCGCATCGACCACTTCCAGTAGAAGCCGTGTCCGGTTCGGGGTGCTGCCGCCGTAGCCGTCTGTGCGATGGTTGGTGCGGTCCTGGAGGAACTGATCGAGTAGATAACCGTTGGCTGAGTGGACTTCCACACCGTCGAAACCAGCCGCGCGGGCATTCACGGCAGCTCGGCGGTAGTCATCAATCAGAGCTGGAATTTCGTTCGTCTCCAGGGCGCGGGGTGTCTCGAAGGGCACTGTCTGCCAGGCGGCGGTATATGCCTCGCCCGCGGGCTGAATAGCGGATGGGGCGACCGGGAGCTTGCCCCCCGGTTGCAGCGAACTGTGCGAGATCCGGCCCACGTGCCAGAGCTGCAAGAAGATAAGCCCGCCCTTCTGGTGAACTGCATCAGTCACAAGCTGCCACCCGAATACCTGCTCGGGCGAATAGATGCCGGGGGTAGCGGGGTAGCCCTGCCCCTCGGGCGATATCTGGGTTGCCTCGGCAATGATGAGTCCGCCCGGGGTGGCCCGCTGTCCGTAGTAGGTCGCATTCAAAGCAACCGGGATGTTACCCGGTTGCCCCGCCCGCATCCGTGTAAGCGGGGCCATGACGACGCGGTGCGATAGTTCGAGGGCACCGACGCGTAGGGGCACAAACAATAGTGATTCGCTCATGGTGAATATCCTTCTTAATATGACCAGTCGTCTTAGTAATTCAACCGTCTTCCCGTCCGTCCCGAGCCCATCAGGCCCGCAGGACCGAGAAGACAACCTGCATGAACTGAGCGGCGGCGCGTCCGTCACGGTCCACCTTGGAGCGCAGGACAGTACCCTCCCAGGCGTTGACCAGGAAAGCGGCGGTCGCAGCCGGGTCCAGATCCGTGCGGACTTGGCCCAGGGTCTGGGCCTCGTGTACACAGCGTTCGATAGCTCGGGTCCAGTCCGAGAGCAAGGAACTCAGGCACCCGCGCACGGCGTCACTCTGGTCGGCGAGTTCGGTGCTGAGGTTGCCAATCAGGCACCCTCGCTCGTAATCTCGTCCGGCTATTCCCTGGGCCAGGGCTGAGAAGTAGCGCTCCAGCCGCTCCATGGGAGGGAGGGACTGCTCGCTCAAGATCCGTAGACTGACATCCGCGGCACCCTGCCAGTAAAGACCAACGATCGCAGCGACAAAGGACTCCTTACTCTCGAAGTGGTTGTAAAAAGAACCCTTGGGAACACCGGCCGCTCGGGTAATGTCCTCCACGCTCGCCCCGTTGAAACCGAGGCGGTGGATCGTATCGAGCCCGGCAGCCAGTAGCTTATCGCGTACGTTCGTTCTTGGCATGAACTTAATATGACCGGTCATCTTAAATTAGTCAAGGGGTCGTCCTGGCGATGCGGCACCCTCACTCCCGTGGCCAGTACATGATGATAAACACGCCGAGCAAGGCTACCAGACCGCCGATAAGGTCATAGCGGTCAGGCTCTGCCCCATCGACTTGCCAACCCCAGAGCAAGCTCAACACGATAAACACCCCTCCGTAGGCGGCGTACACCCGTCCGAAACTGGCCGATTCCGGCTGCAGCGTTGGGATCACACCATACAAGACCAGTAAAACGGCACCCAGCAACGCCCACCAGATGCTTTTGCCCTCGCGCAGCCACTGCCACACCAGGTAGCCTCCACCAATTTCGCACAGCCCTGCCAGGGTGAAGTACAGCAAAGACTTCGCTATTTCCATGCCCACTCCTCGGTTCTCGCCCCGTTGAAGCTGAGGCGGTGGCTTGTCTCGATCCCGTCCGCCAGCAGCTTGTCGCGTGTGTGCACTCTCGGCAGAGTTTAATACGCCCGGTCTCAGAGCTTATCTCTGACAGAGCCTCTTTGCGCAAATCTTTCCGACTCAAACAGAACTGCAGATAACCAGCCCTGGGGCGGATACCCAGCTATAAAGAAAAGTACGCGTTTGGTCTGATGATCGACGCAGTTAGATGTGACTGGGGCAGACGCGGAATTGACTCCGTAAGCAGCAGGGGGTCGGGTTAGCCCCGATGGGTGAGCGTGAACTCGCCCTCAGTATGTGCGCTCACATTCTGCGCGGCTTTGACGTCAATGCGGCAGAAATTGCCGCCCTGAGAGGCCGACACTCGGCAGATGCCGCACCGGGCAATGCAAGAACTTAAGACTCCATTACCGAAGAGAGGATGTCAAACAGCCACAGGCTGGGCTACGGACGAGTGCACCTCTATCGGGAAGACAACCGTGAAGGTCGAGCCTATGCCGACTTCGGAGACCAATCGGATCTCACCCTGAAGCAGTTTCACAAGCTGAGCGACGATCGCAAGCCCCAGACCCGTGCCGTCGGTAGTGTTGCGTTCGTCGCAGGCAAAGCGTGCGTAGGGGTCGAAGACCTGGGTCTGGTGTTCGGGGGCAATGCCGATGCCGGTGTCGCGCACAGTCACAGACCAGTGCTCGCTGCCTTCGCGGTGGCACATGAGGTATATAGAGCCTGCCCTGGTGTAGCGAATCGCATTGCTCATCAGATTGGTCAGGATCTGCTGCAAGCGAAAAGGATCGCTGATGACGGCTTCCGGAGCCGCTTCATCCTCGATGCTGACCTCCAACCCACGGGCCAGGGCAAGCGGCCTGACGATCTCAAACACTTCGTGGATGATGTGCCGTACTTCGGTTGGCACGAGTTGCAGTTTGAGTTGTCCTGCGTCTGAGCGGGTAAATTCCAGGGCATCGTTGACGAGGTGCAGCAACTGATGCCCGTTGCGTACCACCCGCTCGATGTGCTCGAAGTGGTTCAGGTTGTCTGCAGGGTCTACATTTTGCCGTCCGTTGCGCAAGAGGAGGTCCGCGTAGCCGATGATCGAGGTGAGGGGTGTCTTCATCTCGTGGGTGAGCATCGAGAGGTTGTCCTGGTTGGCACGCAGGAGGCGGGCGAGCTCCTGGTTGACGAGCGATAGCTGGCCGTGAAGTTGTTCGAGTTCGCGCAGGCGCTCCTCCATATAGCTTTGGAAGCAAAAGGCGATCGCCACGTCTACTACTTCATTAATCAGATGCACGGTCCGGAGCGTCTCCTCAACTGTTCCCTTCAGCAAACTGCCATTGAGGACGGAGAAAATCGCTTTGCGAAGCAGGCGATATTCCTCGGCAATCTCGGCGGGGTTGAATCCCTGGCTGGCGCGCAGATGGCCGTGTACCAGGCTTTTGCTCATCAGCGTCTGGGTATCGGACACCTGGGAATGGGAGAGGATGGTGACCATGGCCTTCAGCACATCGGGCACGCTATCGCGCACAGCCGTGTCGGGCATGGCCTGGTCGCTGCCAATCCGTCGGTCGGCGCGCACGTAGGCGATCCAACGCTCGATGACCGTGTCACTTTCCTGGGCTAGAAGTTGGCTGAGATCCATGGTTGCACGCAGACGGGTTGAGTTTGCAGCATCCCATTCAGGGAGAGGGCTTGAGCTTACAAGAAATAATCAGCACTTGGATCATGTCTCCAGTGTAACTACTCACGATGTAAGTCCCAGGATATCGAAGAGAAGCCGGTTACAGCTGAGGGTGCCGTCGTAGAAAATGAACCTGTCAGCGTGGCGGATGATTTGAGCATAAGAAGTGATGCATATGAGCCACAGTCAAGTCAAAGTGGAAAGAGGTAAAGTCCATTGAGCATGTATTCGGATTAACAGCTTGATAGGCGTAGAGTTCTGACAAGAAATTGTACTTTTACTATTTCTGCAGCAGAATCTTTTTGTTCAATCAATC
>JACMIX010000341.1 GCA_014380935.1 Gloeobacterales cyanobacterium ES-bin-141
CGGTTCTGCTGCCCGCACTGACGGCATCTTCTGCACCATCACGGTCGGTAACTGATTTAGTAGGTCGGGCATGCCTGACGTCGGCTTGTCTATCACACCGTTTCTGTTCAGTTTGCTTGCACTTCTGCCCTGCGGCGTGCGTGGAACCGACCCAGGGGACTGTCCGCCTGCTGACTCTCAAGGTCATCAATGATCTGCTGGATCTCGACGCTACTCTGGCGCAGGCCCGCACCGGCTGCCCGCAATCGCTCCCCGAGTCCCTCGCGGGTCGCTTCGTCGGGCATCCAGGGGCCAGTTTGTACTGCATCGCTCATGGCATTCTCCAATTACGTTTGACTTCCTCGACGGTGAACAGCGCCGTTTTGATACGCTCTCCGGTGAATACTGCCGTTTGCCTCAATTTTCGCACGGCGTCGGTGGCATATTCCGGTAGGGTACCGGAGATAGTCAGCAGCAGATTGCTCAATCGCCGGTAGTTCTCGCGGCCCTCCTCGCGCACCGCCACCAGGTCGGTCAAGTTCGGCAGGGTCTGCCGGTTCTCGCCGTAGCGGTCGAGCAAGGCCTGTTCAGTGGCGGTGGCATCGTCGATCACTGCCAGTTGTCGGTCCATCAGTGCAAACATTTCGCGGTTGAGGGCCTCAGGCAGGCGCATCGGTGGCTCCGGGCTCGGTCGTTAGGCGGTTGAGAAGTAGCACCTCCCAACGCGTCAAAGCAAGATCAAACCCTGCCGGGCACCCAGGGTGACCGCTTCTGTACGGCTTGAGGCGTGGAGCTTGGTAAAGATGGAGCCGACGTGAAACTTGACGGTGTGCTCCGAGATGCCCAGGCGGCGGGCGATGGTCTTGTTGCCCACTCCCTCGGCGAGCATCTCCAGGACTTCGACCTCGCGTGGGGTGAGTGTCTGGTGCCCCGTCGCGGTTTGAACTCGTGGGACCGGGGGGAGGGCACTGAGCAGGATGTCGATGGCATCTGGGTGTAGCACGATCAGCCCAGCTGCGACAGCCTCGACGGCGGCCACAATCTCAGCGGCGGTCGCCTCGCGCGGCAGGATGGCCCGTACACCTGAGCGCAGTGCTTCACTCGCCCACTCGCCTTGCGGATCATCGCTCAGGACCAGGATGACCGGGGCTTGCGGCCCCACGCCAAGTACACCAAGCAGTGCGGGTTCGTCTTCTCCTTCTAGATCGACCAGCACCGCGTCGGGTTGCAATGTTTCGACGTCCTGGACAAGTGTGTCTATGCCGGATGAACTGCCAACCACCGCGAGGGCGGGGTTTGCTGTGACCAGGGCCTCCAGACCTGCCCGAACGACTGCCGAGGTGGCGGCAACCAGGACGCGGATCATGCTGCCTGTGCCCCGGTGTCACCTATCACAACATCACAGCCAGTACGCCTGCCACCGCGCATCAGCTCAAGCCGCATCCGGGTACCGGGAGCCGCATTGCGCAGGGTGCGGGTCAAATCTTCGGGGGTCTCGAAGAACCTTCCACCGACTCCGATGAGCACGTCACCCATCAACAGGCCGACTGCTTCGGCACGGCTCCCGGTAGCGACCTCCAGCAGTACCAGACCCAGGAGGCGTCTGCCTCCCAGACTCACGGGCACCGGGCGCATGGTTACCCCGAGGTAGGGCCGTTCCTGTGAGGCACCTAGAAACTGCTCCACTACGTTGCTCGGGACAGCCAGGCCCAGACCGTTTGCAATCATCGTGTTGATACCGATCACCCGGCCCGCGGCATCGGCAAGGGGACCTCCCGAGTTGCCCGGTGCCAGACGCACGTCAGCCTGCACCCACTTGCGGCTATCGAGTGCATGCACGATCCCGACTGTGAGGGCACCATCGAGACCCAGCGGATAACCGACCGCGAGCACCAGTTCACCGACGCGCAACTTCTCAGCATCACCGCGCACTGCTGCCGGTAGATCACAGGCCGGTACTGTGAGGGCAGCCAGATCACGCTCGGGGTCGCGGGCTACGACTACGGCTTCGAATGCACGACCGTCCGACAGCTCGACGGTCGCTCGGGCTCTGCCTGCGACATGGGCATTCGTCACGATAAGGCCGTCTGGTCTCCAGATAACTCCCGAGCCACGGCCAGAGGAACCTGTACGCACCTGAACCGTCGAACGGCGCAAGCGTTCGGCTACGAGCGCAAACGCACCGGCAAACGTATCACCGTGTGGGTTCATCATGCTTCCCTCCGGGGTCGCTCACCCACTGTGATGGTTGCATCTATCAACTTGCCTCCACGAATGATGCGTGCCTGAAGGGGTTGACCGATACGCTCGGCTCCCAACATGGCCAGCACCTCGGCAGTATCGCCTACTGCTGTATTGTCGAGTGCTACAAGCACGTCACCGATGAATAAACCGGCTTTGTCGGCGGGGCTGCCGGGCTCGATGGTGATGATGATTACCCCACCGTTACCCGGTAAAGCCAATGCCTGCCGCAGAGAGTCAGGCAGGCGAACCGGTTGCATCCCAACACCCAGGTAACCGCGTGCGACGCGGCCCGTACTCAACAACTGGTTTGCCACCCGGCTAACTGTGACGGCAGGAATTGTCAGACCCATGCTGCGCGAGAGCGCCGAGGTGTTGATACCCACGACCTGACCGCGCACATCGACCAGGGGACCACCCGAGAAACCGGGATACAGCGTCAGGTCCGCCCGGATGAACCGGTCAATTTGCCCGCCGCGCCAGGTACGCCAGGCACCGCCCAGGGCACTCACTACACCCCAACTGGCACCGGGACTCCCTTCTGCGGAACGTGCAATGGCGAGCGCCATCTGGCCGACCTTGAGTCCGGCAGCATCGGCAAGCTGAGCCGCGGGCAGGTCCGAGTCGGGCAGTCTAAGCACGGCCAGGTCCGTACCCGGGTCGCGGCCCGCCAGGGTCACGGGAACCGTCTGCCCATCCGGCAGCGTAGCGGTAATTTCCTCGTCACGCTTGAGGGTATGATTTGCTGTGACAATCACACCCGGTTGCCAGTGGACACCGCTCGACGCCATGCGCTGCCGGGCGTTGATGGCGACGACGACGCGACCGGCCTGCTCAACGGCATCGGTCAAATGGTCAGAGAGGGCCAGCAGTGTACTGGCCTCAGACGATGACGTTACCATTCCATTCCCTCCAGGGCTTTTAAATGTATGCGGGACGGGTGATCCCGTCTGCATCAAGCATGCCGTGCTGTAATAAGAGCCGACATCAGTGAAATGGGTAGAGCGGTACCTGGAAAAACGGCTAGCACGTGTCATGGGCCAGGAGTAAAAGGCTGGCAACCCACTCAAATTGACGAAGTTGTGCAACTTCGTTAACCTGAAAGTGACGGATGGATGATTCACCATGACACCCCGACTTCTAGAGCAACAGCTACGGGAGGCACCCGCTGTAGAGCGTGCAGCCGTTCGGCACTTCCTTTCAGCACCGGAATCTGTGAAGCTGGCGCTCTCCAGAATGCTGCTCGAAAGCAACCGCCATCCTGAGCGCAACGACGTTCTGGCGAGCGTAGTGCAGCTTGTCGGTGTGCTGGCCGGTCGGAACGACGAGTCATCTCCGCCACTGCTGGATGTGCACCGGGCATTCGATGCGCTCCTGGAAATTCTCAGTCGTCCCGAGGTACTGCAAGAAGCCGTCCGGGCAGATCCGCTGGCTGCTGCTCGCTTGCGGGGGGTTGCCCTGAAGCGCGATTTGCTTATGGCTGAAGGAGGCACATTGACCAGCGGGCAGGTGGCCGCTCATCTGCACCTGACGCGTCAGGCAGTAGACAAACGCCGCCGCAAAGGGCAACTTCTCGCGTTTTCCCTGGGGCGTCGAGGGTATGCCTATCCCGCCTGGCAATTCCACGAAGGCCGGGTGCTTGCCGGCTTGGGGCAGGTGCTTGCCGCCCTTGCGGAGTATTCGCCCTGGACTCAGGCCATGTTCCTGACCACCGGCGACATCCGCTTGGAAGATGAAACGCCGCTCGAGTATCTGCGCGATGGGCACATCGACGCCGTCGTGGCTGCAGCGGCGGCATACGGAGAGCAGGTTACGCAACGAGCTCAGCCTGATGGGTCGGTCGATTCAAAAAATTGACGAGACAAAGTGATGTTTGAGAAATTTACGGAGAAGGCAATCAGAGCGATTATGCAGTCGCAGAAGGAGACTCGTCGTCTAGGACATAACATCGTTAGAGATGAGCACATTCTCCTCGGTCTCATCGCCGAAGGAAGAAGCATTGCCGCTCGAGCATTGAAGGCCGTGGGAGTCAACCTGCGAAATGCTCGCTTAGAGGTCGAGAAGGTTGCTGGTCGTGGTCCCGGTCTCAAAACTGTTGAGATTCCTTTTACTCCGAATGCAGCCCGTTCTTTAGAAGTTGCAGTAGCAGAGTCCGAACGGTTAGGGGATACTCGCATCAGCA
>JACMIX010000342.1 GCA_014380935.1 Gloeobacterales cyanobacterium ES-bin-141
AGCAAGTTGTTGAGCCAGAATGCCGTCCTCGCCAAGCTCAACCGCTTCAAGTCGGACATGCTCGCTTTTGCCAGCCACGAACTGAAGACTCCACTTGCCGTGCTGCGTATCTCTCTGGAGATGATCCGCCTGGAAGTAGCTCTCGGTGAACACGTCGATCTGCTCGACACCGCCGAGCAGCAAACCATTCAGCTTTCTGAACTGATTTCGACATTGCTCGACCTGCGCAAGCTCGAAGAAGGCCGCATGGAATACAACCTGCAGGCGGTCGATATTCGCGAACTGATTGACAAAGTCAGCGAGCAGATGACTCCGCTCGCCCGCCTCAAGCGCCAGTACATCGGCATCAACCATACTCAAGCTTTTATCCTGGCCGACCGCGAGAAACTGCAGCAGGTGCTGATCAATTTGCTCTCAAACGCCTGCAAGTACAGCCCCGAAGATAGCCGAATTTTGATCCAGACCCACCGCGGCCCTTCAGACGTGCTGATCGGCATCATCGACGAGGGGCCGGGGATCGCCGAGGACAAGCAACCCCAGCTTTTCAGGCGCTACGCCCAACTGCAGGGCGAGCACAACGACGACCACTTTAAAGGAACCGGGCTTGGGCTCGTCCTCTGCCAGGAATTGATCTTTGGCATGGGCGGCCACATCGGCGTGCATTCCAAGCCAAAACGCGGCTCGTGCTTCTGGGTGCAGATACCCCAGTACCGCCCGGAGGAAGTTGCCGACGAACGCACCCTTCTTACCCGCAGTAACTCCTGAACTACAACGGCTGGCTGCTTTGTACCTGACGACGGTTAAACCACCACAACCCAAACAGGCCAAGACTGATAAGCGAGAGGCTCACCAGTTGAGCGGCCCGCAAAGGACCGACCATCAAAGAATCGAGACGCAATCCCTCGATCCAGAATCGTCCAAGGCTGTAGAGAACGGCGTAAAGGCTCGCAATACTACCGGGAGCAAGCTTCGGGAATCGAAAAAAGACAAATAGCAGAATTGCCAGTACTCCAAGATTCCAGAGTGATTCGTACAGGAAAGTCGGATGGTAATAGGCGAATTCGGAGAGCCCAGACGGGCGGGCAAAGGGCGGAATCAGTAGCTTCCAGGGTAGGTCGGTTGGAGCCCCAAAAGCTTCAGAGTTAAAAAAATTACCCCACCGCCCAATCGCCTGACCCAGAATGAGAGCCGGGGCTGCCACATCGATCAGTTGCCGGAACGATTGGTTGTACTTGCGGGCAAAGAGCCAGCCGGCCGTGAGCCCGCCCAGGATTGCACCGTGAATGGCAATCCCACCTTCCCAGACTGCAAAGACCTTCCACCAGGGACCATTGGCAAAGCGCTGCCACTCGAAAACCACATAGTAGAGCCGGGCCATCGGGATTGCACCGATCACGGTCCAGACCACCAGATCCGAGATCATTTCCGGGTCTATTCCCCGCACTTTCGCCAGTCTCTGGGTCAGTAGCGAACCCAGGATAATGGCTGTCAAGATGAGCAGGCTATACCAGCGCACCGCAAAAGGACCAATTTCGACCAGGATGGGGCCGGGAGAGGTAAATGGCATGGGCTAGGTCGGGACCAGTTCGCCGGGGCGTAGACGACTCCAGCGTCCAGGATCCGCGACGAAGCTCTCGCAGCCGACAACGTCCCACTCCATGCCCTGACCGTAATCGTAGAGGTTGACGTTGATGGTCGGGTGCAACGGCTCAAAATTCGGGTCTTCGTTCAGGTGCGGTTGCTGA
>JACMIX010000343.1 GCA_014380935.1 Gloeobacterales cyanobacterium ES-bin-141
CTTGAGCGTGGACGGCACCATCGAACTTGAACGGCTCACGGGCGTCCTGTACGTCGGTCGCCCGGCCTTTGGTCAGGACCGGAGCACGATTAGCCTGTTCAAACTCGGTCCGGACGGTACAGAAGCGGTGCAGGTGCCGGTCAAACTGGGCCGCAGCTCGGTGAGTACCGTCGAAATCCTGTCGGGATTGCAGGCCGGAGACCAGGCAATTCTCTCTGACATGGCCGCCCAGGACAGCCATGACCGCATCCGCCTGAAATAAGAACCTGAGGAGTGGACATATGAACCCGCACTATTCCAAGCAACAGGCCACCCAAAAAATCAAGGACTCAGAACCTCCCGTACTTATTGCCGTACGCAACCTGTGCAAAGTTTTTCGCACTGAGCGAGTGGAGACTCACGCACTACACCAGGTAGACTTCGAAATTCGTGAGGGAGAGTACGTATCGATTGCAGGTCCCAGTGGGTGCGGAAAGTCCACCCTCCTCTCTATACTGGGGCTGCTCGAATCGCCTACCACCGGTAGTTACATCCTTAAAGGCCGACCTACTGAGAACCTGAGTGCGACTGAACGCGCTCATCTGAGAAATCGCGAAATAGGCTTTGTTTTCCAGAGCTTTAACTTGATTGGCGACCTCACTGTAGTGCAGAACGTTGAGATGCCGCTTGCCTACCGGGGTTTAGGCAAGCGGGAAAGGAGAAAAAAGGCCACTGAAGCACTTGAGCGGATCGGGCTTTCTCACCGCACTGAGCACTACCCAAACGAGCTGTCCGGCGGGCAACAGCAGCGCGTCGCGGTAGCGCGCGCTCTCGCCGGACAGCCGGCTATCTTGCTTGCCGACGAGCCAACGGGCAACCTCGATTCCGCTAATGGCCAGGCTGTGATGGAGCTGCTGGCAGAAATGCACAAAAACGGTGCCACCATCTGCATAGTCACCCATGACCCCCGCTTCGCGGAACTAGCGCAACGGACGGTCCACCTGCTCGATGGAAAGGTGAACGGATGATTTTTAGTCGCTGGTGGGATGGACTGAGCACAGACCTGGAGTTCGCAATTGCTACTTTGCGCAAACACTGGGCAGAAAGTACTGCCGTGCTGCTCACTCTCGCTCTGGGCATAGGGGCAACAGCCGTCGCTTTTGCCATTGTCCGAGCCGTACTGCTCGAACCGTTGCCTTACAACAATGCGGCGAGGCTGGTAGCAGTGGCGTCTTCGTTGCGTGGTGATGAGGCCTCAATGTCCTACCCCGACGTACTGGATTATCAGGCAGGTGGGCGGCAGATGAGCGACTCCGCCGCTTTTCTGCGATACGCTCTAACGCTTGAGGGTAACGGCAAACCTGAGCGCTGGCGGGGCTTAGTAGTCGGTAGTCAGTTTCTGAATATTCTCGGCCTGAGGCCTGCTATAGGAAGGGATTTCAATAGCCAAGATGATATTCCGGGAAACCGTGCGCTGCTAATTTCAAATGGGTTGTGGCGCAGCAAGTTCGCTGCCGATCAGAGAATACTAGGCAAGACGATGCGACTTGAGGGCCAGCTCTACACAATCGTGGGAGTACTCCCCCCCACTTTCTTTTTCCGACGGGACCCTCAATTTTTGGCCTCGCTTGGGTCTTGGTTGCCCCCCCGACCAAACTCGGCTTTAGGAAGTTTAGACCCGTTAGGACGCGGCAACCACCTTGGGTTGAGACTGCTTGCCCGGCTCAAAGACGGTGCGAGTCCGGAGTCTCTAGAAGCTCAGCTTGACTCGGTTGCAAGGCAACTTGAGCGGTTACACCCGCGCACCAATGAAGAAATGGGTGCACAGGTACAGCCGCTTGAGGTGTACATCTTCGGAAAACACGCTGGGCCAATTGTCGCAGTGACGATGGCAGTGGTCTGCACATTACTTTTGGCCATGGCCAATGTCATGTGTTTGCAGCTAGGGCGGGCGAGCGCAAGAACTCAGGAAATGGCAATTCGTTCGGCCGTTGGTGCCACCCGTTGGCGTATTGTTCGCCAGCTTTTAACTGAAAGCTTGCTACTTTCGGGACTTTCGGGCATTTTTGGCGTGCTCTTGACCTGGGCTGCGCTACCCATTGTTCTGGGCTTTTTGCCAAATGAAATGCCCCGACTCTCCACCATAACGCTCGATCCAAAGACCCTGGTGTTTGCAATCATTCTGAGTACCGCTGTCGGTCTGCTTACGGGTCTGATTCCCGCAGTATGGGCCAGGTCTGATCCCGGCTCTCTCCTTAAACAAGGCGGACGCGGGGCAACGGCGAGTTCCGGGCAAAATCGCTTTAGGGAGACACTTGTGGTTACCCAAGTGGCCCTTAGCTTGGTATTGAGCGCGGGCGCGGCGGTGGCCATCGACAGCGCTCGTAAACAGCAGCAAGTTCCCCTCGGTTTTGAAAGCGAGGGTCGCTTCAGCACCGTGATCGACCTGCCGTTAAAACGGTACTCAGACCAACCTGCCCAGCGCCGCTTTGCAGACGAATTGTTGACGCGGCTTCGTGCTCTGCCTGGGGTAACCTTGGCCGCAATCACCAATGTGATTCCCTTAGGTGGCGGGGAATCGGAGGACGTCTTCGAGGTGTACGGAAGGCCCATGAAGGCGAAGCCCATCGCCGACATGCTTACGGCAAGTCCAGATTATTTCAAGGCGATGGGTATCACCCTAATCGCAGGGCGCTACTTCAGCAACCAGGACATTGAAGGGGGACCCCAAGTCACCATCGTCGACGAAACACTCGCAAAGCGGTATTGGCCTGACCGAAGCGCACTCGGGCAGAAACTCCGCCAGGGAAGCAGTGAGTGGCTAAGTGTAGTCGGAGTTGTCAAAGGGGTGCGCAAAAAAAACCTAAGCGGCCCTCAAAGCCCACAAATCTACAGACCGTTCTTGCAGGACACTTGGCCTTACTTTGGAGTGATTCTCAAAACCTCCGTCCCTCCCGAAACGCTTGTGCGTGCTGTAGAACTGGAAGTCTCCAAGATGGACGCCGATTTACCATTGCTCATGCCGCGCACTTTGCGTTCAGCGGTCGATGAGCAATTGCAGCAGCCGCGTCTGGTGGCTCTCATCGTGGGTAGCCTCGCTGCTCTTGCTCTCCTGAACTCTGCAATTGGCCTGTACGGTGCTATGTCCTATTCGGTAGGCCGACGCACAGGAGAAATCGGGATACGCATGGCGCTGGGGGCCACGAAGCAGCAGGTAGCAGGCCTAGTAATAGGCAGGGCAGTAGCGCTCACAACACTGGGACTGCTCGCGGGCAGTGCTCTTGCCCTTATTCTCAAAGGCACTGTCGAGAACCTCACCGGGGGATCTGTGAATGTCACAGTAGTAGTAGTGGCAGGCAGCGTTCTGACCGCCGTAGCTCTGGTTGCAAGTATTCTCCCGGCGATCCGTGCCGCACGGATCGAGCCGATGGCCGCGCTCCGGCAGGTGGCCCAATGACCGAGATAGCAAGTTCAGGTGTCAGATCCGCGACAGCGGCTAATCTGGGCAAAGGGATTGCTGCCCGGTTTACACCGCTACTGGTCCGATTGAACGCACGAAAACTCCAGGCGTTCGTACTGATTGGTACGTTCGCAGCTGCGTTCGCCGTTGTCAAAGATCTCGACTCTAGTTTGGTCAAAACACTTACCAGTCGCACTGCCTGGAACATTGACGGGGCACTCATCCATGCCGAAAAGCGGCTGTCGCGGACCGTCGAGCATGCCGCTTCGGCCACAGCCGCGTTGCGGGCCGCCCGCGGCGAGCTTCGGCCGGTGTGGGAGCAGATCCAGGAATCACCTGAAGATTTGAGCTTTCTTGCTGTCGTCGATAATGAAGGGCGAGTGCTCGATGGGCGTAGCCGCTACCTACGTGAAGACGGTCTACTCGCTCGGCCAGTGGCTGTCCCTCCGGACCGAGACATTCCTGAGCCTCGTTACGTGCCGGCGGAAATTTCATCAAAGCGCTACGAGCTGCGTTGGATTGAAAGTAAGGTTCGCACCGGTGTCGGTCTGGGTTGGGAGGTAATCCAGGACGCTCGCAAGGGGCTCCCTATCTCAGGCTTAGCTAGGATCGGTGTGGAGGATACACGTACCCTTGGCCTGTCCCGTCAGCTTGAGCACGGGCCATCCGGCCCGCCGCTTGTGGCAGTGTCCGTTCGCCCCCTTGATGATTCCGGCAGACGCTTTGCCGTAGCTGGTTTGCTGCTCAATAGGTACCCTCAATCAGTGGACCGGCTCATCCTTGAGTCGGGCATCCCCTCGGCATCGCTGCTCTCAGCAGAGCAACGGATTGCGACTACCCTTACAGATGAAGAAGAGCTGAGGCTTATCGGTTCGACAACATCGGCAACTGTTGCCCAGACGGTGCTCGAAAAGGCTCAAAGCACCAACGCGCGGCAAACAGTAGGTAGCGCCCGCTGGTACTTAGGGTGGCACCCTATTTACGACCACCGAAACGCCACCGTTCTGGGCATGTTGGAAGCGGGAGTACCAGAGGAGTATCTCGAAGAACTCTTCTGGAAGGCTCGTCGCGAAAGGCTCTTGCTCGCCGGTGTCTATGTCTTGCCGTTGGTTGTAGCAGGTTGGTTCTGGGTAAAGAAGTGGGGCTTGGCGGAGCGCGAGTGCGAGCAGGTACTGCAAGAGCGCGAGCAAGTGCTCCAGTCAGTGGGTGACGGGGTCTTAGGATGCGGGCTCGACGGCCGCATCACCTTCGTCAACAGCGTTGCCGCAGACATGCTTGGAACCACGGTTGAGGAGCTTCGCACAGGCCGGATTCAAGAGGTGCTACAAGAAGACTTCGCGGTGGTGGATGCCCTTTTGGAAGCCGGGGGCCGTCCACGCTCTGCCCTACTGGTGCTTGGGAACGGTATGAGCCTGCCGTGCGAATACTCTCTGGGGGCCGTTCGCGAAAGGGGGCAAATCGTTGGGGCCGTAATGTGTTTGCGGGATATGAGCGAACGCCAACGTGCAGACCATCGCCACCACGAAGCCCTCGCCATGGCGGAACGCTTGCTGCTGGCAGGCGAAGTGCACGACGCCATCAACCACGTTTTGATCGGAGTCAAATGGCAGCTTGAATCGGCGGAAGGATTGTTGTCACCCGAGCATCCTGCCGCTGCTCATCTGGCAACTGCTCTAAATTGCGTGAGAGAGGGCCAGGTGGATGCCCGCCGCTCTGTGCTTGAGCTGCGCGGGGAGGGCGATAGACCAATGAAGTTGCCTGAGCTTCTCGACGAACTCAAGAATTCGGCACAAAATAGCTCACTTGCCCCAATAGTCGATTTCGTCATTAACGGCGAACCCCATGATTTACCCCCTCGTGTTGTACATCAACTGCACCTGTTTGCTAAAGGAGCACTCAACAATGCTTTTAAACATGCACAGGCAAAGAGAATTATGATCAACCTCCGCTTCGAGCGTAAACGCCTCGTGCTTGAGATCAAAGACGACGGTATCGGTTTTAAAGCGGAGGAGATTGCGAACCCACCCGGTGTGGGGTTGGCAGTGATGCGCGAACGCGCACGGCAGATAGGCGGTGAGTTAACAATTGCAAATGCAGGCGGCACAACAGTAATGGTAGCCATACCAGGCATATTTCTTGTCAAGCGCTGAAGGTTGTGATGATGATTGAACAAATCCGAATTATTGTTTGCGACGACCACCATGTCATACGAAGTGGGATCATCTCTACATTGAAGCTCGACCCCAGTTTGAGCGTTATTGGAGAAGCTGCAAATGGTCTAGAAGCGGTTGAGAAATACATTAAGTTGAAGCCCGACGTAATAGTCATGGACCTATCAATGCCGGAATGTTATGAAATGGATGGGCCAGCCGCAATTGCCGCCATACGCTCATTTGACCCTTCTTGTAAAGTCTTGATCATGACCGGGCTCGATATCATCGGTCCTTTGAAGCAAGGTCTACGTGCAGGGGCACGCGGGCTAGTGCTCAAAGATGTGTCGAGGCATGAGCTACACGCGGCTGTACGCGCTGTGTTCAACGATCAACGTTACATACCCTCACATCTGAGCGACATCTTACAAGAAGCAGGAAACAAAAACATAGATGCGTTGACCGACCGAGAACTGCAGGTGCTTCGCCTAGTGTCGAGGTCCAGCGAAAACGCCGAGATCGCCCAAGAATTGGACATTGCTATATCCACAGTGAGCTCTCACTTGCGCACGATTTACGCCAAACTGGGAGTCTCTGATCGCACTCAAGCAGCTCTACTCGCTATGCGAAATGGCTACATCTAAGTCATTTGAAAAATGCTGCGAAGAGTAGACCACGTCCGCGTATTTTCTAGTTAATTCCTTTTCAGAACTCTTCACCTGGGCGGGTTGCAGCCCACGGTACGTTCACTGACCGGCAGTGCTGCCGCCCTACCCAAGGACTGTAGCGAACACCTGTGCTGAGCTGGTTCTAGCCTTCATGTAACAAAATTTGTAAGTGCGCTCTTACTGTACGAACCACAAGATAGGTACAGAGGAGTAGAACTAAACGGGATTGCTCATGCTTCGCAATGACCTGAATTAACTATCTACTGACCTAGTCTGCAAGTTCAACTGAATGACTGTACAAGATCATGGTGACACCCCAGTGAGCGGTTGTTAATCTAAGCCACAAAGCCCCGAGCCGAGCGAAAGGCATCCTCCATTGCACGATTGCAGACGAGGTCGGATTTATCCTGTGCTTTACGCACCCGTAAGGCACAAGCACGAAGGTAGGTACACGGTGGTCGCCAAGCAGTTGCACGAAGAATACCGGGGGTTCAAGCTTACGATCATCCGGCATGACGGCCTGATGCACCTGGAGATCCAACAGTTCAGAAAAGGTGGAAGCGCCTACTTTTTTTTGTGGAGATCTCCACGGACAACAAACCGAGCCGCTTTCACCTTTGGGCGAAATTGGGTAGACAGGCTTTCGAAGGAGAGCGGTGCCAACTTGAGACACCCAACTTTGAAGAACGAGCGACGAAACCCAAGCAGTTCCCGTGCTTCCTAGATTTTATAGGGTCTATGCGTTGCAGACTCCGCTTTGCCAGCCAGTCGTTTTAGCTCGCGATGGCCACCAAATCTTGTATGGGCGACAAAGAGTATTCTCTTTTCATCGCATTCAATTCTTCGAGTTCTGCAGTCGGCAGTTCTGCCGAAAAGTTCAACAGCCGGACCTCACCCGCGCTCCCTTGAGAGCACAGGTATTTAAAGATGAATCGCAAGGCTTCTTTTTGCGGAACGTACCATTCGCCCCCAGGCTTGTAACCTCGCAGACTGGGCTGCTTGTTCCCCCGACCGGTCAATTTGTGCTTCACGCACTTGGGCGTTGTGCCTATCCATTCGGCTATTTCTTCTGGGGTGAAGTACCCCGGCAGCGATGTCTGAATGGCCATGTGCTTCGCGTTCCTCTTGCTGCCTTCAAATATATCGAGTTGGGCCAACACACCGCCCCAAAACTAACCTGTGGCAACAATTTTAACAACGAAAGACCGCCTGAACACCAAGTCGGTATTCGGACTCACAAAAAAAAGACGGATTATTTTTCTACTACATGCGTTCCTCAGGCGGAACGCAGTATACTATGAGGCAACCAGCTAGGGCCACTGTAGCCCTACGCTGGGGCTACAGTGGCCCTAGAAATCCATTGCAGCCTGTAAAACAACCGCCGCCCAGGCGTTAAACCCAGACGACGGTTGCGAGATATCTGACCCTGAAACCGCTGTGGCAAGTGAATTCAGGGTTCGGTCCACCAACGTTGCGCGGCAAACGCAACGAGAGTTCGTGCTTTGGAGACTCTGATGACTACTTTACCGCAAACTTGGAGAATATTAGGCACCCGCTTCGGCAGTCAAACGCCGGAATACCGACCTCGGCACAGGCTGTATCACAGACGCCCATTGTGGAAAGACGACAACCCAGCGTTCGCCGAAGGGAAGACAGTAGGGTTTTGGGTGCGGAAGAACATTCGGCTGTTCGGCTGCATAGAGGCTTATGTAGAAGCAGGATGCTGCGCTTTCGATTTCCTGCCGAAAGGGATGGGACTGGACAAAATTTTTATCGACGGCAACTGTGTCCCTTTCACCCGGTTGCTGGTTCTCTGCGCGGTAGACGGCGAGAAATACTGGTTTGCCCCAGCAGTGGGGTCGTGCGAACCGGCAGAGGACGGGAGGAAGCACCATGGCTAAGCTCGGACCCGACAACCCGAGAGTCATCGGAGCCGTCGCGGTAGCGGACTTCTTGGGAATCAAAGTTCCCAGTAATACATCCGCTTGCAAAGTCGCAGAGGCAATCCGCTGCAAGCTGGCTGCCAACTGCGAGCAGCACATCGACGAACTAGAAAAGCAGGTGGCCCGGTTGCAATCGCAGTTGGCAGCCCAGCAGGCACAGAGCAACCGAAAGCAACTGACCCTACGTCAGGGCAATGCTCTAGCCTGTGCTCAACGCGACAATGCAATCCGCGTTGCCTCTAAAGCTATCCAGCAGCGCAATGACGTTCTTGAGCTACTCAGTCGCAGCCACAGTGCTCGACAGGCAGGGCCTTCCCAGGGAGCAGTTGCGATCAAACTTCTTCCCTGTCGAGGCGAACCCGTGCCGCCTGTGCAGGAATCTTGCCATTGCCAGCAGACACAACTGGCAGTGTCGATAGCAGGTAGGCCATGAACGCTAGCACTTGTTCTAATCAGCCCGCTCCGGCGGTGAAAAGGCCTAAACCGCACCTCCCCAAACCCATCACGGCACACCAGCTCGTCTGCCTTCGTCAGTAC
>JACMIX010000344.1 GCA_014380935.1 Gloeobacterales cyanobacterium ES-bin-141
ACCCGACCCTTAAGCTTGAAAGTAGCCTGTGGGCGGTCGGGCTCAGCCGTCTGGCGGGCGTAGACGAGGTGGGGCGTGGAGCTCTCGCAGGCTGTGTCGTGGCGGCGGCCGTCGTCCTGCCGTCTGACATCGATAGGGCCGTGCTCACTGGTATACGCGACTCCAAACAACTCACCCGCACTCGGCGGGAGGCACTCGTCCACGTCATTCGAGCCGCGGCGTCCGCGATTGGTATTGGTGCCGCCTCACCGGCAGTGATCGACCGGCTGAATATCCGACGTGCAACCGCCCTTGCGATGCAAAGGTCTCTAAATCAACTCGACATCGAGCACGTCCTGGTAGACGGCTTACCGGTAACCGAGTTGAAGGAGCCTCAAAGCGCAATCGTCGGGGGGGATCGTCTGTGCCTGTCGATTGCCGCGGCATCGATCGTGGCCAAGGTCACCCGTGACCACTGGATGTGCAGTCTCGACGCACGGTATCCGGGCTACGGCTGGTCCCACAATGCGGGCTACGGAACGGACTTTCACCTGAGAGCATTGCGCGAGTTGGGACCAACTCCCCAGCATCGCTTGAGCTTCGCACCGGTACGCATCAGCAAACGCTGATGGGCACACCGCGCTAGTGACGATTCAAGTTGAAGCGTTCCTCAAGCATGCATAGAATAAAGAACACGCCAAGCATGCGGTTGCCGTTTTAAAGGCCTGCCCCAGTGCTTTCCGGGAGCAGGTTCTAGCTGGCCTACGTAATCACATCGCGAGTTCACCATGACCAACATTCTCCAATTTGAAGACGATTACCAACGGGAACACGACGCCTGTGGAGTAGGATTTCTGGCTGACAGCCGAGGACGTGCGAGTCATGATCTGATCGTCAAGGCCCTCGGCGCTGTGAGCTGTCTAGAGCATCGGGGTGGATGCGGTGCAGACCGTGACTCTGGTGACGGGGCCGGGTTGATGACGGCTATCCCCTGGGAGTTGCTGGCGGCGTGGTGTGCGAGCGAGGAGCTGGTTATGCCGCCCGAGGGCAGACGGGCAGCAGGTGTGCTCTTTTTGCCCCGGGGTGCCGTGGCAATTGCCGCTTGCCAGCAGGTAGCGACGGAAGTACTCGAGCACGAGGGCTTTACAACTGTAGGCTGGCGTCCGGTACCAGTCTGTCCTGAAGTCCTGGGACCTCAAGCAGCCCGGACCTGCCCGGAGATCTACCAGGTGATCGTGCAGGCGACAGTAGACTCGACCGGTGACGAACTCGAACGCTGCCTGTACCTCGCCCGCAAAAAGATGAAAGACCTGATCGGCGAGCGTCACCCCGAATATTATAAAGACTTCTACATTGCTTCGCTCTCGGGGCGCACGATGATCTACAAAGGCATGGTGCGCTCAGAAGTTCTCAGCCGTTTCTACCCCGATCTGGCCGACGTGCGTTTCTGCAGCTCCTTTGTCGTCTATCACCGGCGCTTCTCCACCAACACTTTTCCGCGCTGGCCGCTTGCCCAACCGCTCAGGTTGCTGGGTCACAACGGCGAGATCAACACCCTGCTCGGGAACCGGAACTGGATGGCAGCCCGCGAGGCGGACCTGGCCAGTCCCATATGGCAGGAGCGCATCGCAGAACTCAAGCCAATCATTTTCCCGGAAGGCTCCGACTCGGCTTCACTTGACAATGCTCTCGAGGTTCTCGTCCGCTCGGGCCGCTCTGCTTTACACAGCCTGATGATGCTTGTGCCGGAGGCCTACCGCAACCAGCCCGAACTCGCAGAGCACCCCGAGGTCACGGCCTTTTACGACTACCACCGCCCTTTGCAAGAACCCTGGGACGGGCCTGCCCTGATCGCCTTCAGCGACGGCAGGCACGTGGGGGCCGTACTTGACCGCAATGGTCTGCGGCCTGCCCGCTATACACTCCTCGATGACGGCCTCGTGATCGTTGCCTCGGAGGCGGGGGTAATCGACGTACCCATCGAGCGGGTGGTCGAGAAGGGCCGGCTCGGTCCGGGACAAATGATCGCCGTTGATCTCCAGACCGGTGAAGTGCTCAAGAACTGGGACATCAAACAACAGGTCAGCCGTCAGGCACCGTATGGAGAGTGGGTGCGCGAGTACCGAGAGACCCTGGAGCCCCAACCCTACCTGGACGCACCCGGTCTCGAACCCGGACGCCGTCTCGTTTTACAGCGCGCCTCCGGTTACACCCTCGAAGATGTTGAACGGATTATTTTGCCCATGGCCGAGACGGGCAAAGAACCGACCATGTCGATGGGCGACGACACGCCCCTGGCCGTGCTCTCAGCACAGGAACGCCTGTTATACGACTACTTCAAGCAGCGCTTCGCCCAGGTAACCAATCCCCCCATCGACCCCATCCGCGAGGGTCTGGTGATGTCGCTCGAGATGTACCTGGGAAGGCGCGGCAACCTGCTTGAAGAAAAACCCGAATTTGCCCGTACCTTGCGTCTTTTGAGCCCTATCCTCAACGAGGGCCAGCTCGAACGACTCAAGACTTATGCAGAACCCTTCCGAACGGCTGTTCTGCCGCTGGTTTTCAGCGTCAAGGACGGACCCGCAGGACTGAGCCCTGCCCTGGACGCGCTGTGTGCCTCGGCCGAGGCCGCTGTCGAGGCCGGGGCGAGCATCCTGATCCTGAGCGACCGTATGTTTGATGAGACGTACGTTGTCCTGCCCCCACTGCTAGCCGTGGGAGCTATCCACCATCACCTGATGGAGCGGGGATTGCGCATGCGTGCCTCCCTGGTCGTCGAGACTGCCCAGTGCTGGAGCACGCATCACTTTGCCTGCCTATTCGGGTACGGTGCGAGTGCTGTATGCCCCTACATGGCCTTCGAGACAATTCGGGGCTGGTGGACGGAGGCGGGAACACGTGAACTGGTGCAAAACGGCAAATTTGCCGGCCTCGATGTGATCGCCATTCAGCAAAACTACGTCAAATCCATTGAGCAGGGGTTGCTCAAGATTCTCTCCAAGATGGGCATTTCGCTGCTTGCAAGCTATTCGGGAGCCCAGATCTTCGAGGCGATTGGGATCGGACCGCGGCTTTTGAACCGTGCCTTTCGAGGTACTACTTCCCGGTTGAACGGCATCGAGTCCGAAGAACTTGCCCGTGAGGCGTTGCGTTTTCACCTCGCGGCCTATCCGGATGTTCAGAAGCTCGTCAACTATGGTCTCATCACCTACAAGCCGGGCGGTGAGTTTCACATCAACAACCCGAAACTAGTCAAGTCACTGCACGCGGCAATCAAGCTACCAGAGACGGCCGGAGAGGAACGGGCGAAGTTGTACCGCGAGTACGTCGAGATGATCCGCTCGCGTCCCCCTGCTGCCCTGCGGGATCTGCTCGATCTGCGCTCCGACCGGACGCCTATTTCGATCGAGGAAGTAGAACCGGCTGAGTCGATTGCCTGGCGTTTTTGCACTGGAGGCATGTCCCTGGGCGCACTCGGACGCGAAGCCCACGAGGTACTCGCTATTGCCATGAATCGCCTGGGCGGTAAGTCCAACTCCGGTGAAGGCGGTGAAGACCCGGTTCGGTTCGAGACTTTGACGGATGTAGATAGCCGTGGTGTCTCTCCTACCCTGCCGGGTCTCAAGGGTCTGCGCAATGGCGATTCGGCTAGCTCCGCCATCAAGCAGGTTGCCTCGGGGCGCTTTGGTGTCACCCCGTCCTACCTGGCCAGGGCCAGACAACTGGAGATCAAGATTGCCCAGGGAGCGAAACCCGGTGAGGGAGGCCAGTTACCCGGCCACAAAGTAGATCAGTATATCGCCCGCCTGCGACTCTCCAAACCGGGCGTGTCGCTCATCTCCCCGCCTCCCCACCACGATATTTACTCAATCGAGGACCTCTCACAACTCATCTTCGACTTGCACCAGATCAACCCGCGTGCCCTTGTCTCGGTCAAGCTGGTCGCCGAGGTCGGTATCGGTACAGTTGCAGCCGGGGTCGCCAAGGCGAATGCCGACGTGATTCAGGTCTCGGGCCATGAGGGTGGTACAGGCGCATCTCCGCTCAGCTCGATCAAACATGCCGGGGTTCCCTGGGAGTTGGGTCTGGTCGAAGTTCATCAGGTTCTCCTCAACAACGGTCTGCGCGACCGGATCACGCTCAGGGTGGACGGCGGTATCCGCACTGGTTGGGAAGTTGTCCAGGCAGCCGTATTGGGGGCCGAGGAATATGGTTTTGGCTCGATTGCCATGATCGCCGAGGGTTGCATCATGGCTCGCGTCTGTCACCTCAATACCTGTCCCAAGGGTGTAGCCTCACAAGACCCCAGGTACCGAGCCCGCTTCGATGGTTTGCCCGAGCATGTGGTCAACTTCTTTCTTTTTGTCGCCGAGGAGGTGCGCTCGCTTCTGGCGCAGCTTGGCTACCCTTCGCTGACGGAGCTAATTGGACGGACGGACCTGCTCGTCCAGCGCGACATAGCACTTGCCAAGACGGACAATCTGGACCTGTCGAGTTTGTTCGGTGCCCCGCAACCTGCGGACCGAGACTGGCTCGTACACAGCGCGACAGCCCACGACAACGGACCGGTACTCGACGATGTAATCCTCGCGGACGCGGAAGTCCAACAAGCGATCTCCCAGCACGGCACGGTTCACAAAAGCTACCCGGTCTTCAACACAGACCGGACCGTGGGCGGACGTGTCAGCGGTCAGATTGCCCTGCTGCACGGTGATACCGATTTTAGCGGCCAATTGACGCTGTCGTTTGAGGGCTCGGCGGGCCAGAGTTTCGGTGCCTTCAACCACCAGGGTATGACGCTGGTACTGACTGGTGAGGCCAACGACTATGTCGGTAAGGGCATGAACGGTGGTGAGATCCACATTCGGCCTTTCGCCGGTGCCACCTACCGGGCGAGCGAAAACGTGATTATCGGCAATACCTGTCTGTACGGTGCGACGGGTGGGTCGCTTTACGCAAGCGGACAGGCCGGTGAGCGTTTTGCCGTACGCAACTCGAGCGCCCAGGCGGTGATCGAGGGTTGCGGCGACCACGGCTGTGAATACATGACGGGCGGCACGGTTGTAGTCATGGGTCCCACCGGCCGCAACTTCGGTGCTGGCATGACGGGTGGAATTGCCTACGTGCTCGATGAGTCGGACCGGTTCCGGGCACGTATCAATCTCGACAACGACAAGCAAATCCAGCGTGTCCCGGCTGGGGCTGGCGCAGAGCATCTGCACACCCTTATTCAGGCTCACTACCGTAAGACCGACAGCCAACTGGCCCACCGCATCCTGGTAGATTGGGAAGCGTACCTGGCCCGTTTCTGGCAGGTCGTGCCTCCCGCTGAGCGCGAATCTCCGCTGGTAAACGTTCAAAGCAGCGCGGTATTTGTTCCTGCGCAATAACCGCTGTCCGTACCCGACACTGTATCTGGTGGTCTGTGACCACCACGGCACAAACCGGCCTGATTTCCTGTCCAGCCAATGAGAACCCTCTGCACGTGCGACTAAAGCGCATTAGGAACAACGAATGGATATGGAATTTGACACTGCAAAACAAGCTTCGCGGTCCTACACAAGACGGGATGCCCTCAAAACAGTTGCAGGCCTGCTGGTTGTCGGGGCGTCCACGAGCATCTCCGGAGTGCGAGCTCAGCCTACCCAGACCATCAACGTCTCACCAGACGGAGCGGCACGCCCGCTTGCCCCTTACTACCTGGGCTACAACACTCAGCTGTTGCGCGGCCCTTCCTGGCGTGAGGCTGTCTTTGTCCAGGCGGTTAAAAACCTTCTTGAGCCTGGAAACCTGCGTTATCCGGGCGGGACGAACGCGAACTACTGGGACTGGCAGAAGGGCAGGGTAAGCCCCGACCTGAAAGACCTGCGCAACGGCATGGACAAAATCAAAAATCCGGTTATCTACGGCATCGAAGAATTGCAAATTGCGATCGAAGCGACAGGGGCAATGCCGATCTTCAACCTCAACATGCTCACTGCCGACCTGGACTCTCAACTGGCCCTGCTGCGCGCTGCCAAACGGGCCAGGCTCCCCATCCAATTCGTAGAACTGGGCAACGAGTATTACATTGGTTTTCCTGACTACAAAAAGATATTTCCCAGTAGCGAAGACTATGGACGGGAATCAACCCGCTGGATTAAGGCTATCCGCGCTGAATTTCCTAATGTCGAGATCGCTGCGGTGGGCGTGTCGGACAAAGGTGGTCGTGAAAACCCACGCGCCCGCGACTGGAACAAGGGCCTCTTCCGCACATTGAAGGACGCAGACGCAGTGACATTGCACGTCTACACCAGTAGCGGCCTACCCCAGAACAAGACTGCGAAGATGACTCCCGAGGACGCACCAGACATCCTCGGCAGAGCCTTCGAGCGCTGGGAGCGGATGAAGGTAAAGGACTTTCCCTCCCTGCCGCAAGGCACACAAGCCTGGATCACCGAGTACAGCCTCTTCGAGCGCGAAGGACCTGTCCACGGCACCTGGGTCCACGGGCTCTATGCTGCAAGCCTGACACTGTTGTTCCTCGAAGAGGACAGGGTAAAGCTGGTGTGCAACCACAACATAGCGGGTGGTGATCCCTCTTTCTCGGCCATCTACGTGAATGCAAACGGCCTCTCCGACCGGCCCGACACACCCAAGACGACGCCCTTTGCACTCTCGGGTAGCGGTGCCGGGATGAGTTTGATGGGTAAGGCGATGACGGGCATGACCTCCAAGCAAAAACTTTCCTTCGCTGCCAACCCGACCGTGCGCGATAGCAAGGGCGGCACTTACCCCGCGCTTTCGGGTTGGGTGTTTACAGACGGCACCAGTCGCCAGATGCTGGTGACGAATCTTTCCGCCCAGAATCAGACCTTGCAGATAGGTTCAATCTTCCCTGGGGAGGTGCCCTGTGAGCAGTTGTCCGGCAGCCCGACCACCCTCGTCACGGGTCCCGACACGCTTGTGCGCACCAGCAGCAAAGCCGCGCAGCGTCTGACGTTGCCGGCCTACTCGGTTACCCGGTTGGGTTAGGTCCCGTCTCGAGGTGGCCTCAGATTGAGGCGGCCCTATCGGCCTGGTGGGTAAACCACCAGGCCCAGGCAATCAAAACGGCCTGTAAAGGAAGCCTTACCCAGTGCCAGACCGGGTCGTATTGCAGACCTTCGAGGGCGATGTTGTTGAGTGCCATATTAATGTTGGCCGGGAAGACGGCGACAAATAGAGCGATCAAACCCCAGGCAGCGGCCCGGCTCACCGGCGGGATCAAAAGTCCCACCCCACCGAGGATTTCAAAAAAACCGCTGATGTAGACCAGTTCGAGGTGGTAGGGCAGGTAGGGCGGCACAATCCGCACGAACGGCTCTGGGTTGACGAAGTGCAATATGCCCGCCGTTACCATGAATACAGAAAGAAGGACCCGAAAAACCGTTTTGTACATATTTATAACGCTATCGAGCTAACAGACATGCCGAGGCTGAATGCAGTTGCATCCATGCTAAGCCGGGTAGAACGATGAACCACCCGGATACCCGTGAGTGGCTGCTTGCAAATGGTCTGGGGGGATATACGAGCACGACCGTTTGCGGGGCCAACACCCGGCGCTACCACGGTTTGCTGGTGGCGGCAGTCTGCCCGCCGGTCAAGAGACGCGTGCTGCTTGCCCGCGTGGACGAGTTCGTCCACACCTCACAGGCATCGCACGAACTGAGTTGCTCCTGCTGGCATGCAAATTCCACCACGATTCGGGGCGGTTACTCCTATCTCAGCGACTTTACACTCGACCCGGTGCCTACCTGGACCTATCGCGTCGCGGGCGGCGAGTTGAGCAAGCAGGTGTACTGCCCACCGGGTCAAAACAGCGTGGTCATCGCTTACCACTGGCGCGGGGACAACACGATCAGCCTCGAAATCAAGCTGCTCGCCAACGACCGGGACTACCACTCTCAGACTATGGCGAGCCCGGACTGGCAGTTCGATCAGCAAGTCGATGACCGGGGTATCTTCCGCGTCCAGGCGCATCCACCCGGTGAGCCCGCGGGTACTCCCTGGTACTGGTGCTGCACCCCGTACCGCTACACCGATTACCGATTCGGCGGCCAGTGGTACCGCGACTACCACTGGTCTGCCGAGCAAGAGCGGGGCCTGCCCGACCACGAAGACAACTACTATCTTGGTAGCGTGCTTGGGTCATTGATGGCCGGGGACCGAATTGCTTTGACCTTTACCACCGAGGCGGACCCGCGGCCCCTCGATATGCGTGACCTGGTCAGCCGTCGCAAAGATGACGCTCACCGCGCTGTCAACCGGGCACGCCTGCCCCAGGTAGATCTGTCGCACCGGCTGGTGAGTGCTGCGGATCAATTCGTGGTTCGGCGCGGCGCGACAGGGGAGGCATCGATTATCGCGGGCTACCACTGGTTCACCGATTGGGGCCGCGATGCAATGCTGAGCCTGCCGGGCCTGCTCTTGTGTACAGGTCGTTTCGCCGAGGCCCGCGGAGTCCTGCACACTTTTGCGGCCCAGCTGGACCGGGGTATGCTGCCTAACT
>JACMIX010000039.1 GCA_014380935.1 Gloeobacterales cyanobacterium ES-bin-141
GCAGTGCCGCGGCGAAGAGCGGGTCCTCTTCAGGTAGAGACTCAGGCTCCTTTTTCCAATCAGAATCGGTGACGTCAGGGTACTCAGGTGCGCGGCGCCAGCAGTGAGTAATCATACCGACACGAGTCTCCGGGTTGCGCAGGTAAAGAAAGCAGCGGTCACTCTGCAACGTATCACACAGCACCGGCAGTAGAGCCGCGAAAACGTCGCGCGGTTCGTGGTTACGGTTTAATACTTCTTCTAAGACCGTGGGCAGAGCAGGGTTTTGCATGGATCTGGTATCTTGACGTTTGTTGGTGAGTGTCGCCAGGAACCAGTGTAATGCAGTAGACAGGTCTTCTTTTGGGCCTGGTATGAGCTATCACATACCAGGCCTACAGAAGTGTTAACAACACTCACCACCCCACTGTCATTCAATTCAAGGAACATCCATGATCGTCAGGCTCAAAGAAACTGGTTGGCAGATCATTTATCACCGCGCACACGCATTACTTGCGGCCCAACTGGCCGGTCAATGGCGTAAAAAAGACTCCCCTGCCAGACTTTACGAGACAATTGCAGCTATTTCACACCACGATGACCTGGAGCGTGAATTAGAAGGGGATCACCTTACGGAAGCTGGCACGCCGGAGGATTTTACCCTTGTCGATAAAACATCCGTTCAGCAAATGGACGAATTGGTCACGTCGGCACTGTTGGGACTGATGATCGAGAGTTACCTGGTGGCAGGCAGACAAGAACTCGGCAACGGCCAGAGCGTCACCGACGCCTGCATCGGCTGGGAGCAGACCGAACCTTTGCTTGAGCAGTTGGCCTCGGCAGTAAAACAAAGGATGCAGCGGCCGATATGAATCGAGCCGGAGCGCCCTGCTCAACCGCGCTGGATCAGGCGCTGAATGACCGCTACAAGCTCGGCTATCTCGACGGGTTTTGGCACGTGGGTATCAAAGCCGGTCGCGAGGGCACGCATCCGATCCTCGCTCCTGGCATAGGCCGTCAGGGCAACAGCAGGTACGGCAAACCCACGCCCGCGAACCTGCTGGATCAATTCGTAGCCGTCTTGTTCGGGCATGCCGATGTCGGAGACGAGCACATCGGGGTTTGCTACTTCGATTACCCGCAAAGCCTCGGCTGAGGACGAGGCAACTGTAACCTGCGCTCCACAACCCTCGAGCAATAAGCCCAGCAGCTTGCGTGCATCCGGCTCGTCATCGACTACCAGGAGCTTGAGCCCTTCAAGCCTCGGTAGCGCGGCCACCATCCCGGTACTGACAGTAACGAGAGATATGTGATGGGAGTTCGCCTGTGCAACCGGCAAAGGTAAGCTGATCGTGAAGGTGGATCCCTGCCCTTCTCCACCGCTTTGCACACCGACAGTCCCTCCATGCGCCTCGACGAGGTGACGCACGATGGCAAGACCCAGGCCCAGTCCACCGTACTTCCTGGTGGTTGACCCATCACCCTGGTGGAAACGCTCAAAAACATGGGGCAAGAACTCGGCCGGGATGCCTACCCCGGTGTCAGCCACGGCAAGCTGAACTTGCGAGTTGATGCAGGTCAGGCATACCTGCACCTCCCCTTCCCTGGGCGTGAACTTGATGGCGTTGCTGAGCAGGTTCCAGATGATTTGCTGTAGGCGGGTCGCATCACCCGAAACGTGTCCGACTTCCGGGTCAAGTCGGGTAATCAACCGTATCTGCTTTGCCTCAGCGGAGGGGGTAATTGTCTCAAGGGCAGCCCGTATAACTCCCTGCAAGGCCACCGGCCGAAACTCCAACCGCATTTTGCCCGTGATAATGCGGGATACATCGAGTAGGTCGTCCACTAGCTGAGCCTGGGCTTTGGCATTGCGCTCGATTGTTCTGACGATCTCATCGGTAGCGGGTCCATCGTACCGACGCATGCGCAGCAACTGGCTGAAGCCGACAATAGCGTTGAGGGGCGTGCGAAGCTCGTGGCTGAGAGTGGCCAGGAACTCATCTTTGATCCGGTTGGCCTGTTCGGCCTCGATGCGGGCCGCCTGTTCACGCTTCAGCAACGCGGACCGACTCGCCTCTGCCTGTTTGCGCTCGGTGATGTCGCGCTGTACAGAGGTCCAATGGGTGTACCAGCCCTTTTCATCTGGCACGGGCACGATAGAAAGTTCAGACCAGAACTCAGAGCCGTCCTTGCGGTAGTTGAGCAGTTCGACCAGGATCGGCTGCCAATTTTCGAGGGCGGTGCGAATGCGACCCAGAGTGGCGCGGTCGGACTTTGGGCCTTGCAGAATGCGTGGTGTTTTGCCGATTACTTCCTCGGCTGCATAACCCGTGTGACGGGTGAAGGCATCATTGACGTATATGATGCGCGGACCTGGTGTATTCAAGGGTTCTGCTTCTGTGATGACAATCACATCGTTCGCACTGACTACAGCAGACTCGTACAAGCGCACACGTTCCTGGAGGTTGTGCAGCTCGGTGTGCAGAAGTTCTAGTTCTGAGAGCTGTCGGTTTGCTGCTTCCAGTCGGTACACAGCCTCGCGATCATCATCTGTCTCCCTCATTCGCCATCCCACAGCAAGGGTGAAATCTGTCAGGTTTGTACCGCTCACCGCATGGATGCACGTTCGCCAATTCAACTACGTACTCACACCTAGAACATCCGCCCACAGAGGTAAACACTACACATATAGCGGTCTCAGTCGCATCTTTGCTCAGTGGAGTAATTTAACAGTACAGCTAATTCCTGCCAAGCTCGTATATACCGCTTTAAGAGCTATACACCAGTTGCTTTGACGAAGGTCACTACCAGTGGTGTCAGTCGCCTCTCCACCCTGGCAATGACATCGCGGTCGAACTCCGTCCAGACCCTGGGCCGACCGAAAATACAAGGTTGCAGGACACCCCAGAGGTGCCCGTCGTAGCATAGATGAGAGTGAATCAGCGCCCGGTGTCCGAAGCTTTTCTGCTCAAAAGCCAGGTTTACAACTGCCGGGTCGGCTGTTTCGACATCCTCGACAAAAATAGATGCGTCAGTACGCAGTGCCGCGGCGAAGAGCGGGTCCTCTTCAGGTAGAGACTCAGGCTCCTTTTTCCAATCAGAATCAGTAACGTCGGGGTACTCAGGTGCGCGGCGCCAGCAGTGAGTAATCATGCCGACACGAGTCTCCGGGTTGCGCAGGTAAAGAAAGCAGCGGTCACTCTGCAAGATATCGCACAGCACCGGTAATAGAGCCGAGAAGACGTCCCGCGGTTCGTGGTTACGGTTTAATACTTCTTCTAAGACCGTGGGCAGAGCAGGGTTTTGCATGAATCTGGTATCTTGACGTTTGTTGGTGAGTGTCGCCAGGAACCAGTGTAATGCAGTAGACAGGTCTTCTTTTGGGCCTGGTCTGAGCTATCACATACCAGGCCTACAGAAGTGTTAACAACACTCACCACCCCACTGTCATTCAATTCAAGGAACATCCATGATCGTCAGGCTCAAAGAAA
>JACMIX010000345.1 GCA_014380935.1 Gloeobacterales cyanobacterium ES-bin-141
AGCCGTCGCCAGGACACACCAACCGCCAGGTTGGAGACATAGAGCAAACGTTGCACAGCAAAGCTCGGCATCCACCAGGTTCCCGGCAGGCCGCGAATCGCCACCTCGACAGTGCCCGCGATCCGTGCATCGACGAGCGCAATCAAGCAGCGGTAGTGGGCCGACGGTCGTGCCAGACGCCGCTCAAGCTCGCGCCCGAGGCTCGCCCGGATCCAGGGCTGGGCAAACTGGTTGAGCCCGACCGGCGGGTGGAAGGCCTCGGTCAGGATCTCCGCCACCATCGGCGCATCCTGTGCCCGGGCCGGGCGGACCGTGATTACTTGTTGATGGCCTTGTTGCAATGCGTTTCGGGGGTTACCCGTGAAAGGCGACTATTTTTCAATGTATTGCCACATCGATGCTAGCGGCTGATATAGCTGACCTCGACAAAATGGCTGCGGCGGCCCAGCCAGTCAGTGAGTGTTTTGACACCCACGATCTCGAGATTGCGGGGAATGGAGGTGGTCAGGTGGCGCTGGGCCATGGCCCCGAGTTCACCGGCTATTTGAGCGGCTGTAAAGGCCGCAGCAACCGCTCCCAACAACTGGGGCAGGGGGCGACGGGGCAAAAACAGGCCCACACCCAGGCTCATGGCAGCAGTCAGCAGCATACCGACGGATAGATTGGTACCGCAGCGCGGATGGACAGCAAGACGCTCTTCACCCTGGTTGATGCGTCGTAGGGCCTGGTGAGCAGCTCGCAGCAAGTCACCGGAATCAACCTGACCATAGACGAAAAAGCCCCGGTCCGTGGAGGCACCCCCCAGGTGGATCTGGGTTTGTTCTGAGAGAACCCAGATGGTTGCGTGCTCGAGCGCGTGGACCTGGCGCACGTTCTCCCACAGAGACTGAGCGGCACTGAGCGGCCAATCCTCATGGGTGAGGACCTCGGGTACGCGGATATTGCTGTGGGTCATAGCCGATTCCCGTCACAACCCTAAGTGTATTAGACGAACTGGTGGCTGTCAGGCTGGATGACGATTTCGTTCGGGACACCGGGTGCCGGGACACTCAGGGCGAAGGCGATGGCATCGGCGGCAATCTCGGGGGTGAGCATCTTGTCGCGCTGAACCCGCAAACCGGCGTTGTCCCAGAAAGGCGTGCTCACCCCTCCCAGATACAAGAGTGTGAACTTGATCGAAGTGCGCTTGAGGTCGAGGGCCATGGCCTTGGTCATGCCGACCACCGCGTACTTGGAGGCGCAGTAGGCTGCTCCCAGGGCCATCGGGTGCTGACCCAGGATGCCGGGGATATTGAAGATGTGGCCGCCACTCTCCTGACGGCTCATGACCGGTATAGCTGCCTGACAACTCAGAAAGGTTCCTTTGAGGTTGACGGCCAGTTGGCGGTCCAGGTCGTCTTCGCTCAGGCTCTGGATGGATTTTAGAATCCCGAGACCAGCTGCATTGATGACCACATCCAGTCGCTCGAAGCGGGCGGCAACCTCGGCGTAGAGGGCATCCACCCCGGCCTTGTCGCTGACATCGGTCGGCACGGCTACTGCCTCGGCCCCAAGCCCGCGGCACTCCTCGGCCAAAGCCTCGAGCACATCCGGACGGCGGGCAGCAAGGACCAGCGACGCACCCTCCTTCGCAAGTCGGCGTGCTACCGCCGAACCAATACCCCCGCTCGCACCAGTGATCAAGACGACTCTCTGCATAAACTCCCTTTGCAATGCTGTCTATATTGTGCTCGTGGGGCAGGTGACCGGGGAAAATCGACTAGGCAGTGTAAGGGCAGAACGAAGCACAGTTGGTCTCGCGGTAGGGATCTACCTTGCCGCACAGACGGCAAATATTAAGTCCCTTGCCCTCGACTGGCTGCCCAGACAATGCCTCGCGGCGCTTGAGTGCGAAGACGGCCTGCTCCGCCCACTGCTCGAGGGGGAAGCTCTGAATATCTTCTATTTTGAGTTCGCGGCGGATGGCAGCGATGTCGGACTTGATTGCCGCCAGGGACTGTCCCTCCCGATAGGTCCGCTCCACATGCGAGACGAAAAAGGCTTTGAATTCGAGATCGACTTCGAGCTGACCCTGCTCATCAATCACCCTCGGCACGGCTGAAAAGGACATCGCACACTCCTGTTGTTAAGATTTTGAAATCTTTCTAAATAATACTTAACATTTATTGGTGTGGCTCGTCAACCCGCCCTGCGTAAGCGAGCGAAGGTGTCAAGCGCCCTGGTCGTCCTTCTCAGGCTATGGAGACACACGGCGAGGAAGTTCGATCCGAAAGACGGAACCTTGACCGGGACTGCTCTCCACCGAGATGCTGCCGCCCATCATCGTGACCAGCGAGTTGGTAATGGCAAGTCCCATGCCTGTTCCCTGTTGGACGGCATCATCCGTGCGGTTGAGCTGGTGAAACTCCTCAAAGATGCTGTCGAGATCTTGTTCGTCGATACCGATGCCCGTGTCGCTCACCACGAGCGTCAGCCGGTCTGATGACAACTCGCCTACCTCTACCCGGATGCTGCCGGATTCGGTGAACTTGGTCGCATTGGCGATCAGGTTTACCAGGATCTGCCGCAGGCGGGTACGGTCGTTAATGACCAGAGGATCGCTCAGGTCAGTATTGACCAGGAGCTGCAGGTTCTTTTGCTCGGCCAGGGAGCGCAACTCATCGGCCGTCACACGTACCAGTTCGCTGAGATTCAACGGCTTGCACTTCAACTCCAAACGGCCTGCCTCGATCCGCGAGAGGTCCAATACATCGTTGATGAGCGTGAGCAGGTACTTGCCGTTGTTGAAGATACGCTCGACCATGTCGCTTTGCCGGGGGGACAGGGATTCCCGGTTGCGCATCAGCAGCTGGCTGAAGCCCAGGATGGCATTCATGGGTGTGCGCAGTTCGTGGGACATCATGGCGATGAAGCGCGACTTGAGCCGGGATGCTTCCACCAGTTGCAGGTTCTGGTGCTCGATCTCGCGGGCGTTTTGCTCGGCCCGATTGTAGGCTGTAAGGTCGCGGATGAGCCAGCGCAGGGCAGTCGGCTGCTCACCGAGACCATGAACGACGGCGACCTTCACGACTGTCTCGATAGGTGGGCTGTGCCGCGGCTGCAGATGTAATCCCCACTCCAGGACGTGATTGCGCTGCACCGCTCCGTTCAATTTGAGCAAGAATGACCGGCGCTGGGTCTGGGCCACGAAGAGCACCAGGGGCTTATTGCTCAAATAGTCCTGTGGAACGCCCAGCAACACCGCGGCAGCAAGGTTGGCTTCCCGAATCACCCCCCGGACGTCGGTAACCAGGTAGCCGTCCGGGGCAAATTCAAACAGTTCGCAGTAGCGCTGGCGTTCGAGTTCGGCAACCTCACGCGCAACAATCAATTCTTCATTCTGGTCGCGCAGTTCTTCGTAGGCGACCCGTAACTCCTCAAGGGCCGTATTGACTTCCTCGACCACCTCGGGCAGCAGCTCCGGGACCGGTTGAATCCGATTGACATCTCGATAGAGCAGGGCAACCCGCTCGTAGGCTGCTTCGAGTTCTCGGCTGAAATCATCCGGGCTCACGGACTGCCTCCCGCGTCTTCCATCACCAGGATGACACCCTGAACGTCATTTGAGAGGTCAACGAGTGAAGTGCAGGTAACTTTGCACTGGAAGAGCTTGCCGCGGCGGTTGGTTGCGTTGAGTGTCATTTCACTATATGGGGAGTCCCCGTTCAGACAGGAGCGGATCGGCTGCTTGAGTTGCTCCACCGGTAGGCCGATATCCAGGCTCAAAAAATGCTGTTTGCGGACTTCATCGGCGCGTAACCCCCAGAGGTCTTCAGACCGGCTATTCCAGAGCTGAATATGCAAATCGGCGTCCACAACGGCGACCCCGCCGCGCATGCTGGTCAAGATCGATTCCAAAAAAGCATTGAGTCGGTTGAGTTCGCTGCCGCGCTGGTTCAGTTCCCCGTTCATTGTTTCCAATTCTTCATTGGTGGACTGCAGCTCCTCGTTCATTGTTTCCAACTCTTCGTTGGTGGACTGCAACTCTTCGTTGGTGGTCTCGAGCTCCTCGACGGTAGATTGCAACTCTTCGTTGGTGGTCTCGAGCTCCTCATTGGTGGACTGCAGCTCCTCGTAGGCCATCTCCAGTTCCTGGTTGGCCTCCTCAAGCTCGGCTTGAAGACGGTTGAAGCGCGTCATATCCATGAAGGTGATGCTGACGCCCAGGGACTCGCCCTCGAAGTTTGTCAGTTGCACAACCTGCACGTCCAGGTATAGGGTCGTGCCGGTGGGAGTCTGCCAGCTGACGTCCTGCAAAGAGACAGGACGGCGCTCCGCGTAGACCTGCTCGATACAGGAGCGCAGCTCGACGGGCCGGTAGGATATCTCCAGGTCCTGTAGCAGGCTGCCCACGTTCTGGGAAACGAGGTTGAATAGTCTGCGAGCCCGGTCATTAACTTGAATCAGGTGGCCGTCGAGATCGACGACAAGCTGGGCCACGGGACTCGCGTCGTAGGCTGCCTCACGAATGCGTACTTGACTTGTGACACGGTCGATTGCTTCCTCATTGCCGGTCTGGGCCATGAGCATCAAGCGATCGCGTAGATTGAGCTTGGGAATTTTGCTAAAAATCCGTCGCCCCAGATCCACGGCGGTGAAAGTGGTGGTGTAGGCAAATAACATCTCGGCCTTGCCCAGGAACAAAAAGCCGCTGTCCTGGAGTGCGAAGTGGAAACGGGCCAGGATGCGCGCCTGGGTTTCGGTATTGAAGTACATCAACGTGTTGCGGCAGACCAGCAGGTCAACACGGGAAATGGGCGCGTCCTGGACCAGATCGTGGCGGCCAAAGATGACCTGACGGCGCAGTTCCTTGCGAAAGACATAACGTTGCTCGGTCGTCTCGAAGTACTTTTCAAGTAGAGCTGGAGGGACACCTGCTACCTCTTTGAGACTGTAGCTGGCCTGACGGGCCTGACTGAGCGCTTCTTCGTCTATATCGGTCGCGTAGATTTTGACGCGCTCCTGGAAGATCTCGGGGCTGAGCACTTCGCACAGCACCATGGCCAGGGTGTATGTTTCTGCTCCGGAGGCGCAACCTGCACTCCACAGCCGGATGGGTGCCCCGTCGCCCAGGCGTTCGCTAATCTGGGGAATAATCTGTGCCTGGATGTAGTCCCAGGCCTGGGAGTCCCGGAAGAAAGAAGTAACGTTGATGAGCAGAGTGTTGAAGAGCGGCACGAACTCGTCCGGGTACACCTGCAAGTAGTCCAGGTATTCGTCGTATGCCTCGATGTTGATGGTCTGCATGCGCTTGCGAACATTGCGCATCAGACTCATGCGCTTGTAGCCCGTGAAATCAAAGCCGCGCGAGCGCTTGAGATACTCAAGCAAAAGCTCAAACTCAGGGTTGGCCTCGGGCGTATTCATTCGAGTTCTAGAGTAGGTGGCTCATTCCTGGTCGGCGGGGTTCTGGTCAGAGTACCTTCTAGCAGAAGGCGACGGACGGCCTCGACACGCTGTTCCGCCTCGCGTACCTGTAGGTCAAAGCGCTCCGCCGTGCGGGTGTAGTTGCGTGCCCGTGCCCGCTCGGCAAGTCTGCGTGCCAGGGCCGCATTCTCCTCCAGGGCGCGCAGTGCTGTCCACAGGGCTTCCTCAAGGGCGTCCGACTGCTCCGCGAGCAGGCTGTCCACCGAGTATGCGTGGCCCGTGCGGCAGCGGAATCGCAGCATCTGCCCGTCATTGATTTCCCAGAGTGTACCGCCACAATCGGGACAGCCGAAGCCCGAGAGTGTCCCCGGCCGCTTGCTATTGGGGAGGCTCAGGTCTACCTGCACGATATCGGTCTCAAACTTCAGGTCCGATACAGAATCGATTTCTTCGACCGGTTCGTAGGCGAGCCTGACCAGTTCGGACGCGAGCCCCGAGAGGGAAAGTACTGAATCAACCTTTACATTCTCAATAGCACTGCGCGGCATACCGGTGAAGAGTGCGTCGTCAGGGTCCTGAACAAGTGCCGTCCCCCCGTGCTCCTTGATAGTCAGCAGCCCCGCGGTTCCGTCGTCGAGCAAGCCGGACAGCACAACCCCGACTACCCGACGGCCATAGGCACGTGCGGCACTGCGAAATAACGGATCGATAGCCGGCCTGTGACTATTTTCCCGGGGACCACGCACCAGGGCGATGTGGTCATGCTTGACCAGCAGATGATAATCCGGGGGTGCCACGTACACATGCCCATGCACAATCGCCTCGCCGTCCTTGGGATGGCTGGCGAGGAGTGGACCAGACCGGTTCAAGATCTTTGGCATGGCACTCTTCCCATGGGTTGGTACGTGCAGGACGACAAACAGCGCCGCCGGTAAATCTGCCGGTAAGCTGCCGATGAGCTGGGAGAGCGCCTCTACTCCGCCCGCGGACGCTCCGATAACAATGATGTCTCGACAGGGCATCCGCCATTCCTCTAAATTTGTGCATTTATACCTACCCCAGAATAGCCTTTTGAAAATGCATCAGGCCTGATAGATTGACCCGTCCACCGTTCGC
>JACMIX010000346.1 GCA_014380935.1 Gloeobacterales cyanobacterium ES-bin-141
AAACGCTTGGCTGCAATGCACGACTGGCCGTTGTTGAGCATACGAGATTTAACGGCCGTGGAAACCGCGGTCTCCAGGTCAGCACTTGCCAAAACAATAAACGGATCGCTGCCGCCCAATTCGAGGACGGTCTTCTTGAGGTGCCGTCCCGCGATTGCCGCCACCGCCGCACCGGCAGGTTCACTGCCGGTCAGGGTGACCGCTCTGACCCGCGCGTCGGCTACCACGTCGGCGGTCCGGTCGGACCCGACTAGCAGCGTCTGGAAAACCCCCGGCTCAAAGCCAGCCCGCTCAAAAATCTCTTCAATGGCAAGTGCGCACTGCGGCACATTAGACGCGTGTTTGAGCAACCCCACATTGCCTGCCATCAGGGCCGGGGCCGCGAAGCGGAACACCTGCCAGAAAGGAAAATTCCACGGCATCACAGCCAGGATAGGACCTAGAGGCTGGTAGCGTATGAAACTGTGCTCGGCATCGCTCTCGACCGGCACGTCGGCCAGAAACCGCTCAGCGTTCTCGGCGTAGTAGCGGCAGACGTGAGCGCACTTATCGATCTCTGCAATAGCCGAGACCAGCGTCTTGCCCATCTCAAGTGTCATCAATTCGGCGAAGCGCCGCTGGTCTTGGTCGAGAATCTTTGCTGCTCTGTAGAGCCACTCTGCCCTCTGAGCAAAGGTCGTGTGTTGAAACTGCTTGAAAGTCTGTTGGGAAAGCTTGAGTCTGTCTTCAAGCTCGGTGTCACCCAACGGCTCAAAAACTCTCAGTATCTGTCCGGTTGTCGGGTTGACCGTGGCAATTGATTTTGATTTAGCAAGCACACCTGTCTCCCAAGTAGTCTGGATCCGAAAAGGGGCTTTCGAGAGCTTCGGCCTCCATGTATGGCAGCTGTTGCGCTGATCCAAGTCTAGACCAGACCATCGAAGCATAGGCCTTCACGAACAGTTATTTCGGTCCGTGAATACACGGTCTTCGCCGGGTAAGCCAATACGTATTTCTACGGGGAAATTCTCCCTCCTCTTAGAATATACGGAGGCCTGACGGTAGGATTGAGGGACCTCTTCTCCCCAGCCTTCGTGCTCCTGATCTTGTAGCTAAAAGCAATTACAAGTTTGAAGTCCTTTCGCCAAAAGACTGCACCCCATGATCCCCCCCATTGACCAAGATAGTACCCTTCAGCAGACCCAGTGTCAGCGGTCCACGCGACGCTCCCTGCTCAAGAACGCGGTCCAGCAGGGCTTGATTCTCTACGCTGCTCCCAAGATTCTCTATTCCGGGTCTGTTCAGGCCCAGGGATTCATTTCCGGTATACCCAACGGTTTTGAGGGCAACGGCGGTAATGGCATACCAGCCCTGGTACCGACTGCAACGGTGGCTGCCGGTGCTGTTGCCGGTGCTGGAAATGTGCCGCCTGTAGCGGCGGTCGTCCCGGTAGCGGCCGCGGGAGCCGCCGGTGGCTCTGGCGTCGCAGCCCCCGTGATCCCGGCTCACTGGACGTCCCCTGCTGCAACGAGTGGTCCTGGAGTAGACCCCTTTCCCGTCCTCGGAGCGCCGCTTGCGTCTCCTGTCATCCTTGCCCAGGCCGGTCCGGCATCGTCCGGCGGTGGTGCCGGACTACCTCCTGCGCCAGTCAAATGCTCCAAACGCAGGTCAAAAAAAGATAAGCTCCCTCCCGGGTGCAAAGTCAAAAAAATTGTCCGTGGTTTGGGCTAGATAATGAGCACTCGCGGCGCTGACAGGCTATGTAGATGGCTGGGAGTTTTGGGTGTGGTTGTCCTGTTTGCCGGGTCGGTACAGGCAGAACCGCTCGCGCGAACCTTCAATCTGCGCATGAGCGCGCATGACTTGCAGAGAGCGGGTAACTCCCTACCGATCTGGATCGATATCTCTCTGCGCGAAAACATCCTGCGCATCCACTGGGGTGACGTTGTGACCGATGAATTGCCGATTGCGACGGGTAGTTCCGCCACCCCAACACCAGTTGGTACGTTCCGGGTACTCGACATGCAAGAAGAGCCCATCTGGCAAAGCCCCTTCTACCCCGACGTGACTTACCGGGGCGGCGATCGACGCAATCCGCTCGGTGCACGGTGGATCGAGTTCAAGCAGGCCGGGGTTAATGCCTACGGTATCCACGGCACCAGTGACCCGGCCTCGATTGGCCGTGCGGTCACCAACGGTTGCATCCGCTTGCACAACGACGATGTAGCTTACCTGTTCGAACAGGTGGAGGAGGGAACACCCATCGTCATCCACTGACCCCGTCAGGGTAAATGTCTGCAACTGTAATCCCATTGATTCTCATAACCTTTCCCCAACATGAGCGCTAAAAAACCGCAAGCCCGCAACGACGTTCTCACCCAGGAGCTAGTGGACGGAACTGTCGTTGTCTTTGATCCGCTGACCAGTGTTGCCCACGAACTCAATACCGCCGCTGCCCTGGTTTGGGAGTGTTGCGATGGCGGCCACAGTTTCAAGCAGATCGTTGCCGTTTTTAGTGAGTGCTTCGGTCCGTCCGCATACGACGCGGATGTCACGGCTTTTCTGCACTACCTGGGGCAGATAAGTCTGCTCGAAGTGCCCGCCTCGGAGCAGGAGCATCCATGGGCAGCCTGATCCTGCAAGCACCCCCGGCCATTCAGGTCGCTTGTTTTGCTATTCCGCATGCACAGGCGGTCTCAGGCACGGTGCAGTCTGTGTGTCGAGTAGAAGGGCCACCAGAATGTCTGGCAGTCATGATCGAGTTGTTGCGCCCCTTCTATCTGGTGCATCCGGGTCCTCACCGGGCTGAGGTACAGTGCAAGCTGATGCGTCTGGAGAGCTTCTACGCCTTTGAGGCGGGCGGAGTCTGTCACTTTGGTAGTTGTCTCGAGGTCACGCGGTTTTGCGAATGGTGGATGGTCGCTTGCTCCTTGAGCAGACGACTGGACCTCTGCCAGATTCACGGCGCGGCCGTCGCGGACGAGCGCGGGGCAATCCTGATGCCAGGCCGGTCTGGTTGCGGCAAGACGACTCTGACACTTGGCTTGTACAACTTCAAGACGTCCTCGGGGCGGTTGCTGCCGTTGTGTGACGATGTGATCTTGCTCGAGCGGACGGGCCGGTTGGTCAGGCCTTTCAAGCGCTGTTTTCACATCGACCGGGCAACTCTTGAGATCATCGAACGGCTCGGGCTGGGCGATTTGTTGACACTTGACCCGTTGCCCGAGGGTTTCTGTCGGCCAGAGGTCTGGTCGGATCCCCGGATTCCCCGCTTGTTGATCTTTCCTGAATACTGTCCGGGAGCTGCTTTGCACCTGGAGCGCCTGCGACCTGCCCGGGCCTGGATGATGCTCGTCAATCACTTGATTGCCTCTCCAGACCTCGGTGGTACCACACCTCACTTCGAGACGCTCAGTGCCCTGATCAACTCCGTGGAAATTTACCGGATGGTTCATAGCGACCTCGCCGTGACGGCGGCGGCCCTCGACAAACTCCTCAGTACGGGTTGACTCATGCTGTCTTCGAGCAATCGGTCCCTCGCCATTGCACTGGTGCATTATTTGAGTTGCCCACCGGCGTTGCGGTCCATACCGCCTCAGCTCGCAGCCATATCTGCCGAGGACTGGGAGACGTTGCTGATTTATGTTGAGGAACGCGGACTCGACCTCGCCGCCTATGAATGCCTGGTAGCCCGACCCGTCAGCAGTACGTGTCTTTCACCTGCGCAAGTCAGCCGTTTACGCCACCGCTATATTCAGTCCGCTGCCCGCGTGCAGTGGTTGAATCGTCAACTGGCCCGGTTGTGTGTGGCACTGGGCGCGAACGGCATCCGGCCCGTTGTTCTCAAAGGTCCTCACACCGGTCCCTTGCTGTGGGGTGATCCGGCTCTACGGCCCTTCGGAGACCTGGACTTGTGGGTATCTCCGGGGGAACTGGTTGCAGTAGACCGGGTTCTACGCGGGCTCGGGTACGGCGGTGGTCCCTCGCACCCGGAGGAGGCGCCCGACCTGACGCGTCACGAACTTCCCGGCTACCGCCTGATGGGGACGCACGGACAGTGCCTCGCAAGTGTCGATTTGCACTACCGCGCCTGTCCGGATACATTGCCCCTGCCGGATGAGGCGGGCGTGTATGCCCGGGCGGTCCCGTGGCCACTGGTCGCCGGTGCGCGGGTGATGGTGGCTGAGGATTTGCTGATTTACTTATGTGCCCACCTGGTTCGCCATCTGTTCGAAGAGTCGGTCGGCTGGAAGTCGCAGTTGTTCTTGCACACGGGTTACAGGTATCTGAGCGAGATTGGCCGTCTTGCCGTCTTGCCGTGCGGTCTTGACTGGTCACTTGTGATAGCCAGGCTCTCGACCTCCCGGCATCAAGGAGCCCTGGTATTGCCTCTGCGGTTGGTCCAGGCACTATGGGGGGTGCCACTGCCCTCCGACATCAAGGCTCTGTGGCGAATGGACTCCCTGGGTGAGTGGGTCTGCAAGCGGTTGTTGGAGAGCCTGGATAGCCCCCTGCCCGAGTGGGAGCAAGATGTGCTCTCGCTCTGGATGTACCGGCCCATGGATCTGCGCGATTATCGGTTCCTGGCGCGCCGCGCACTGCTCAAGCGCACAGGCACAGGAGCGGTCAGGACGACCGTGTAGTAGGTATAGGTGCTCCCGGGTCACAGGGGTACTCAGCCCAGGCCAGGATGCGCAGACCATTGAAGCAGTACGCAGCGCTGCTTGCGGCTACCCGGTTGCCATGGTGTTATTCTGTGCATGCCAGTATGCCGGGAAGAATGAGATGCGAGCTACAACATTGCGGGTTCTGTTGATTTGCCTGGTAGGTGTTCCGGTTGCAGCGGGTGCCGAACCTGTCGAACGGCAGGTAGAGGAAGTCGTTGCACGCCTGGTCGGTGCGATGGATACCTCACAGCAGGCGCTCACCAGACCCGGTGCTCCCGATGTGCGAATCACCACCTGCCGAGTCCGCCTGGCAAGTAGCTCAACCCAGAGCAGTGGGGTCATTCTCTACCAGGAACAGGCTCTTACCCGTGACCTGGCTTCGCCTTACCGCCAGCGTTTTTTGCGCGTCGTACCCGCCATGGACGGCTCGGGTGTGGAGTCGGGCACCTTCAAGCCCACCAGGCCCGAGACGCTCGCGGGCCTGTGCAGCAGACCCGAAGCCGCCCGCACGGTTGATTTCGATGCGAACCGTTCTCCAGAGTGCAGCGTCATTCTAAAACCCACGGGCAAGGACTACGTAGGCAGCACCCCGGAGGGCGGTTGTCCGGCGAGTTTTCGGGGGGCGGTAAAGATAGCCAACACCGTGGTATTGCAGCCCGAGGGTATGGAGACCTGGGACAGGGGCTTTGATGCCGCGGGCATGCAGGTCTGGGGAGCCAAAGAAGAGCCCTACCGGTTTCGCCGCGTCGATCCCCAACCGGTCGGACCATAGGTGCTCAGGACACATTGCTTAGCTAGTCGAGTATTCGAGGTTGCTCGTAAGCACAGGCTCGAGTTGCTTAAAGTTCTCGAGCACTTTGCCGATACCCAGCACTGCACATTCCAGGGGGTTTTCGGCAACGTAAACAGCGATCCCCGCTTCCTTGGTGAGCAAATCATCGAGCCCGCGCAACAACGCCCCGCCCCCGGTCAGCATAATTCCCCGGTTGACGATGTCTGAGGCAAGTTGGGGTGGAGTGCGCTCAAGGGTGCGGTTAAGGGCCTCCACGATGGGCCGGATGGGCTCCTCCAGACACTCATAAATCTCGACTGCGTCCACTGTCAGCGTGCGAGGCCGACCGGAAGCCATATCCGATCCACTCACCTCGAGCTTTTGATTCTCGCCCCGCGCCGGATAGGCAGAGCCAAGTTGCAGCTTGATCTCCTCGGCAATGTGCCAGCCCACGGCCAGATTGTGGACTTTCTTGAGATAGAGCGCAATTGCCTCACTCAATGCGTCGCCTGCCGTCCGTACGGACTCGGAGAAAACGATGCCCCCTGCCGATACCACTGCAACTTCGGTCGTGCCGCCACCGATATCGATGATCATGTTGCCGGCCGGTTCGCACAGGGGTACCTCGGCCCCGAGCGCCGCCGCGACCGGTTCATCGATGAGCCTGACCTTGCGGGCTCCGGCCCGCAGACAGGTTTCGATTACCGCCCGGCGCTCCAGAGCGGTCACCCCACTGGGCACATCGATGATCAGCAGCGGTACGCTCAGGCGCTTGCCGTTGTGGACACGCTGCATGATGTGCTTGAGCATCAACTCGGCCGTCTCAAAATCAGCGATTACCCCGTCTCGTAAAGGACGTAACGCCTGAATATAGCTTGGAGTGCGCTCAATCATCTGTTTGGCTGCATTGCCGAAGGCAACGGGCGTACCGGTACGCTGGTCAACTGCGATGACTGAGGGTTCCGAGAGTACAACGCCACGGCCAGCCACATAAACGAGGGTATTTGCAGTACCCAGATCGATGCCGATGTTGCGGGAAGACCGACTGAAAAGATTCACGTCATTACTCCTGGTATGGCTCACCACGTAGATCGGGCTTGGAAGTATTACCACCACCGTCCCAACTTTCCTTCTGTAACAGAGGTAGAGCGGACCGGGCTGGTTGAATTACCCTTACTACTGGACAGGGCAATCCCTATTATTGCTCCCCTGCGGGCTAGAGGAAATCAGTCCAATACAGACAATCTATCTTTAGACATAATTTGGTCGAAGATCTTACATTTCTACAAAAACCGGCGCTTTTTCAACCTGGAGAAAGCGCCGGTGACTCAATCTATATGTTGGACTTTTACAAGGACTGGCGGCCGCCTGAAGTTGCTTCACTCGGACGGCGGTTCTGCCGCTCGTTCAACTGACGGTATTTTGCCTGTTGCTCGGGTGTGAGGATGGCCTCGATTTCCCGCTGGGTTTCTTGACGGGCCTCGCGTAGTTGCGGTTTGAGGGCAGCAACCTCCTGCTTGAGGGCATCTACCTTCTGGGTGTTCCCGGCCGCTTGCGCTTCATTCATCTGGGAGCGCAGGCTCTCCATCTGAGTGATCAAGGACGCATTCTCGGTTCGATTAGCCTGCCTGATCTGCTGGATCTGGGCCTTTTGCTGTTCGCTCAAGTTGAGTTGCTCGAACTGTCTCATCGCTCTCGGGCTACGCACACCGTCCGGTGCTCCCGTACGCGGACCATCCGGTGATCCGGCCAGGACTGCTACTGGACTGAGTACCAGGGCGGCGAGGATCAAGACTCGTACAAATTGTTTCATTGCCATACCTTTAAAAAGTGAGAGAGTTGGGGCACAGGCTGCAACGCAGGGAGCTGTTATTTTTTAAGACGCGGATGCTGCCACTGGGGTTCAATTCAGGAGAGAATTATTGAGCGACCGCTGGACACTTGCAGGTCGAAAGGCTCTCATTACCGGTGCCACTAAGGGCATTGGGCTCGCAATCGCCGAGGAGTTCCTGGCACTCGGGGCGCAAGTCGCCGTGGTTGCGCGCGATGCTGACCGTCTCGGGTCGCAAGTTGCCCTCTGGCAGCAGCGAGGATGGCAAGCGCACGGTATCGTGGCCGATGTTGCGCAACCCGAGGGGCGCGGGACGGTCCTCGAGCGGGTGCGCGAATCGCTGGGCGATCTCCACATCCTGGTCAACAACGTGGGAACCAACATTCGCAAATCGACCCCGGAATACACAACCGAGGAATACGGCTTTTTACTCGCGACAAATTTGACCTCGGTCTTCGAGATGTGTCGGTTATTCTATCCATTGCTCAAGTGCACCGGGGCGAGCAGCATCGTCAACATCAGCTCGGTGGCGGGGTCGGTCTATGTGCGGACAGGCGCACCTTACGGAATGACCAAGGCGGCTCTTGAGCAGTTGACGCGTTACCTGGCGGTCGAATGGGCTGCTGACCATATCCGCGTCAATGCCGTGGCACCCTGGTATATCCGTACTCCCCTGGCTGAGACGGTACTGAGCGATCCGGACTACCGGGCCTCGGTGCTGGCACGTACTCCTGCAGGTCGTGTGGGAGAGCCCGAGGAAGTAGCCGGACTGGTCGCGTTTTTGTGCATGGGTGCAGCCACATTCATAACCGGGCAGTGCATTGCCGTGGATGGAGGATTTCTGGCGTGTGGGTTTTGATCTAGCGCCCTACCGCCTGCGAAATGGTGATCCCGCCTTTGAGTCCAACCTCTCGACTGGCAATACCCTCGATCTAAGATTGGTTTGTGACGATAGGGGTTTAGCTTAATTGAAGTGGTCTGATTGGAGTCTGACGCTTGCGATGCTGCTGCTGAGTGCGTGCGGCTTGCAGACAGATGTGCGCCTGCGTAAGATGCCCGATAGCTCTATGGAGCCGACCATCCGTAAACAGGAGGTCGTCCGCGAAGACTTTTCCCATTTCGCCAAACAGTCGGTAAAACGGCTCGACATCGTCGTCGTCAAGGATCCCGGCCGGACCCAGCAGACGCTGATTAAACGCGTGCTTGCCCTGCCCGGTGAAACCGTGCGCGTCGTGGACTATCGCACCTACGTAAATGGCAAGGCCCTTGATGAACCCTACGTCAGCCTCTCGTCCTCGGCCCCTCTGACGCCGCTACTTCGGGTCGCCGATTTTGGTCCCCTGACTGTTCCTGCCGGTGAATACTTTCTGCTGGCAGACAACCGTATCGATAGCTACGACAGTCGTCTATGGAAAAAGAGCACCCTCAAGTCTCAGGAAATTCTGGCTTTGGTTCAAGCATCCTCAAATTGATTTAAATAGAAGCAATACAGAATGTTCAGGTCACCCGTGCGAATACCGTTTCTGCGTACTCAGTCACGCAATCCTATCCGTCAGACTCGCCTGCGGCTGATGCTCAGCTATATCGGTGTCACAGCCGCCATTCTGGTTCTCTTCGCGGTCGGGTTCTACATTTATGTCCGCGGAACCCTGGTCGAGCGCGTGGACGACACCCTCGACCATGTCGTCGAGCTTGTACAGCGCTCGCTGGTCGTGGAGGCACGCGAGGGGCGCTTCCGGGTGGATGTGGATCGTGCTTTTGCCGGCGGTGATGACGACCCGACCGTCGAGATGGACTTGATCTACCTCGAATGGTTCGCAAGCGACGGAACCCCGGTCAAATCAACCGCCGTATTCCGCGATCCGGTTCCTTTAATTCGTGGCTACCTGCACAAAACAGTCGAACTCGCACCAGGACACAAATTGCGTCAGGTGACCGTACCCGTGCGCCGGGAAGGTAATTTGCTCGGCTACCTGCGTGTCTCCCACCAGTGGTTCGAGGTGGACAAACCCTCCCAGCAACTGTTCATCGACCTGCTGGGTGGAGGGCTTGTGATGCTCGTGCTGTTGGGCTCGGCGGGCTGGTTTTTGTCCGAACTCGCCCTGCGCCCGGTAAGGCAGGCTTACGACCAACTCAAGCAGTTCACCGCCGATGCCTCTCATGAGCTTCGCACCCCCCTGGCTGCCATCCAGACCAATGTCCAGGTAGCCCTGGCCGATCCCGCACCGACCCCCGAGGACTATCATCGGCGTCTTGAGGTACTCGAACGGCTGACCCGGCGCATGGGTGGTTTGGTCGCGGACCTGCTGTTTTTGGCCCGTAACGAAGGTATGGCAACCGAGGAGGGCAAGATCTCCTGCAACCTGTCAGAGGTTCTCCAGCAGGTCGTCGAAGAACAAAATACCCGCGCGCGCGCAGCCGGTCTCAAAGTTCAGCTCAAGCCTACCGCCGCTGCGATGGTCCAGGGCGATCCCGACCAGTTGAGCCGTCTTTTTACTAACTTGATCGACAATGCCATCCGCTACACCGCGGATGGTGGCAGTGTCCAGATTACGCTTAGCCGGGAAAATCGGGACGTGGTCGTCGAAGTACGTGACACCGGTATTGGTATGCAATTGGAGCACTTGAGCCGTATTTTTGAACGGTTCTACCGGGTGGACAAGGCTCGTGCCCGTGGCCAGGGAGGAACCGGGCTGGGGCTCGCCATCGCCAAGACGATTGTCGATAACCATAAGGGCGAGATCAGTGTAGAAAGTCGGCCCAATGAAGGCACGACCTTCCGGGTGAAACTGCCCGGTCGCCCGCCCGGTGAACGCTGTGCGGCACCTGACGCCGGTAATACCCCCCTTCCCCTGCGTGGCTGATCTGAGCGATACTGTGGACGGGTGTTCAAGCTGCCGTCCGGCCACGGATGCAGGAATGCTTGAGCCGAGTGAGATTGCCGTCCGGCCATGAGCTTCTCCATGCGCAAATCCCGTACCTACCATGACCCGATCCATGGGGCCATCAGTTTGCGGGGCGACGACCCGGTCGAGGCACTGCTCATCGAACTCATCGACACACCCGAGTTCCAGCGCCTGCGCCGTATTCGGCAACTCGAAGTCGCGGCGCTCACCTTTCACGGAGCCGAGGGGTCCCGCTTCACGCACTCCCTGGGGGTGTTCGCCATTGCCCGCCGGATCTTCGACCGACTCGCCTACGACTATCCGATGCTCTCGCCATTCCGTGCCCTGGCTCTGTGCGCGGCCCTTTTGCACGATGTCGGTCACGGCCCCTACAGTCATGCAAGCGAGCACATATTCAACTACGACCACGAAGACTGGACGCGTAGAGTCATTCTCGGTCCCACCCACATTGCCCGTTTACTAACCAGTTTTGCACCTGAGCTACCCGACCAGCTTTGCCAGTTGCTCAGCAAGACTCATCCTGTCCCGGCCCTTATCCAGCTAGTGTCCGGACAACTCGATTGTGACCGGTTGGACTACCTCCTGCGCGACAGCTACTTCACCGGAGCCCAGTATGGGCACCTGGACCTGGACCGCATCATCCATGCCATCGACTACGACCCGGCAACCCAGAGCCTGGTCATTCGTGGACGCAAGGGCCTGGTTGCCATCGAGCACTATCTGGTCGTGCGGCATTTCATGTACTCCCAGGTCTATCACCATCCCAAAAACATGGCGGCCCGCTTCATTTTGCAGCAGGCGTTCGAGCAGGCCCGGACCCAGGCGTTGCATGGGGGGCTTGAAGTTGACGAGGTGATGAAAGCCTGGTTGGTTGGGTCCGTTGACCAGCTGCCACTCGAAACGTATCTGGCCAGTGATGACACTGTCTTCAACTATCACCTGCATCGCTGGAGCCGGCATGCAGACTCCTTGCTGCGCGATCTCGCCCGCCGGTTTCTTGACCGCGACTTGTTCAAAACCCGCGAAGTGACCCACTTGAGTGATCTGCATTGCCAGTTCGTGCTCAACCGCCTCCGTACCGCCGTCGCAGAAGCCGGGTTTGCGCCTGAGTCGTACTGCACCATTCAAGGAACCGAGGTCAAAGGCTATACCCTCTACGAGCAGGGTATTCTCCTGCGGGAGGGTGAACGCCTGCGCGAGCTTGCCGATGTCTCCCTTCTGGTGCGCTCGCTTATTCAGCCCGAGACTCGCCTCTGGCTCATCTATCCGCGCGAAGTCGAAGGGCATCTTCAAAAACTGTTGGCCTAGACACCCGGCCGGATGTTCAGCCTGCTAGTTGAGACGAAGGCAGTAGCCAGCGGGCAGTCACCCGCTCAACCTCATCGACGTCGATTGGCTTGCTGATGTAGTCATCACAGCCCGCAAGCATTGCTTTTTCCCGGTCTCCCTGCATCGCGTGGGCTGTCAGGGCAATGATCGGAATATGGCGGGTGTAGTCGGTGGCTTTGAGTTGGCGGGTTGCTTCCCAACCATCCATCACCGGTAGCGAGAGGTCCATCAAGACCAGGTCCGGCAGGCTTGCTTTTGCTTGTGCGACTGCCTCTTCGCCGTTTTGGGCAACGCTGACGGTGTAACCACAGGCTTCAAGGATGTGCTGGATGAGCAGGAGGTTGTCACTGACATCTTCGACAACTAGAACGTGCTTTTGCTGACTTGCCATGACTCGGACCCATGTCATCTTGCTTTTCTACTTTAGTGTACGGATACATTCTGCGCAGTTGATCTTGCCCGGGAACGTGCAACTCCATGGGCGGACCGGCGGAGTACTACTTGCGGCGGCGACACTTCAACCGCTCAGAGCCAGGTCCGGGTGGGCCGAGGACTGTGCGCCGGTAGAGTCGCTCGAACTCGCGCCGAAAGTGGCCTGCGACGGTCCGGTTTTTGATGACGAGGAAGTTTTCGTCATTGCGCCTATCGGCCCCGGCTGACCAGTTGTGAGAGCCCGTAAGGACGACACGGCTGTCGAGTATGGCAAATTTATGGTGCAGTTTGTCTCCCCTGGGTAGTAGAGCGATACCGACAGAGGAGAGCGGCGGTTCCCAGGGGACATGTCCGTGTGATTGCATGCAGCGCTCACTCAGCGGTACTCCCCACAGATTTAGAGCAGCACTATAGGGGCGATAGGCAAAACCGGGGTCGAGGACCCCGCGTACTACAAGACCCGGCCGGGTCTCGACACGCTGGCGCAGGGTGTTGGTAATTTCATTGGCGCTGAAGACGAACAGGGCCAGATCGATTGAATGCACCGCACCTGAAAGGGCACGACCAATAGAAGTATTGATTGTGCTGGCCGCATCAGTGGACGTCCGGCCCGGTCCAAATTGGACTGTGATGATAGCGTCTTCTATCCGGATGGTGTGTGGGGGACGAACAGGCTTGTGGCGGCCAAACAAGCTATCGGATGCACCTCCCGGCCCGTCTCCCCACATCCAGGCAAATTCTTCGCCGTACAAGCGGGCCAGGGTCGGGTCTGTGAGAACCAGCAGGTGATTGGCGTTACCTCGCGTGGCAGGGTCATCCGGATCGCCGTGGACGTCGCTAAGGGTGAGGTTGGTCGATCCGGTCAGGACCCGCAGGCCGTCGATGACCAGAAACTTGTGGTGCATGATACCGCTACCGCGCGAACCGTCAGCGGTGTCATCGATCCGGGGCACCCCGGCGCGATCGAGTATCCACAGGCAGTCGCGCCGGTCAAGTTCATCTGAGCTGAGGCGTCCGTCCCGATCCTGGTCCACAAAGGCGCGCCAGTCGAGGTAGCGAGAGCGGGACGCTCGCGGCAAGTCCTCGGGGCTGTGGACACCCGCCCAATCGAGGCTGTAATCGTCTTCGAGAATAACGCGGACGGCGATACCCCGGCGGTGGCGCTCGGCGAGGGCGAGGGCGACAGCCGGCAAACTCAATTCGTGCATGGCCACATCGATAGAGGTCCGGGCACGGCCGATCTCGGTTACGATCTGCCGCTCGAGGTCGTCTCCGTAGCGCAGCAGGTCACGGTACGGGTCGCGGTACTGGCTGGCGCGGGACTGATTGAAGTAGACGTTAATAGCTGGGTGCTGCGGTAAAGCGGGCTCAGTCGGTAGCCCGCTCCAGCGCAACTCGGGCGGCAGGGACTCCGGACGCAATACCACCCAGGCCAGTAGCACCACGACCACGAGCCACCAGGGGACACGATTCAGCACACTCAAACCCTCTTGCTGCCCAGCCAGCCTACGCGAGTAAAGCGAGGACCTCTCTGGCCAAACCCCTATTCGCCAGCCAGAAAATCTCCTGACGTCTGGTTCTCACTGCCAATCGCGACTTCGGAGCACCTCCCGTCCACGCGATAAGGCTCGGTGGATTTGGTGGGGTTAAACTAATCCCATGCTGAGTCGCATTGCGGAATACCACTACTGGCTGGGGCGCTACGTCGAGCGGGCCGAGAACACCGCCCGCGTCGTCGGAGACTATTACCAGACCCTGCTTGATATTGGTCAGGACATGAGTTCGACTGGTGACGGCTGGGGGATGATTCTTGAGATCTCAGGTGAGATTGACGCTTACAGACAACGTTACGATACGGTCCATCCCGCCCTGGTCGAACAGTTCGTCACCTTCGACCGGAGCAACCCCAGCTCGATCCTCTGTTGTATTACCCAGGCACGGGAGAACGCCCGCAGCATCCGTGACCAGATCTCCTCCGAACTGTGGCTGACGCTGAACCGTTTTTACCTGGAATTGCGCGAGGCCCGCTGGGAGGGAGATGCCGATACCGAGGCAGTCGGTTTCTACGAAAAGGTCAAAGAGCAGTCTCAGCTGATCGACAGCCTCGCGAACAGCACTCTCCTGCACGATGTAGGCTGGCGTTTTCTGCGTCTGGGGCGCTTCATCGAGCGAGCCTCACAGACAGCCCGCATTTTGCAAGTTCGCTACCGCTTTCTCAATCCACAGACATCCCTGGGTGAGCGACCGATCGAAATCCAGCGCTGGCTCTCGCTGCTCCGCTCGGTGAGCGGTTTCGAAATCTACTGCAAGCTCTACCGGGCTACCATCGTTCCCCGGTCAGTTGTCGAACTGTTGGTCTTGAACCCACGCTTTCCCCGGTCGTTGCGTTTTGCCATGACTCAAGTGCGCGACATCCTGGCCCTGCTGGGGGCAAGCCAGCCAGGCTCCTACACCAGCGAAGCGGAACGCCTCACGGGCCGCCTGCACGCGGAACTCGTCTACTGCACACTCGATGAAATCGAGCGGCAGGGAGTCGTTGCCTACCTCGAACAAAAAGAGCGGGAAATCGGTACGATCGGGGACTTTATCCATCAGTTTTACTTTGGCTACACCTCACCACCCACAACTGCTCAGATGCAAAGTTCAAACGCCTGAGCTTCTCTGTCTTTGAGTAGACCCGGACTTCTGCCCCCTGGTTGAGGAATTTTGTCCTCAACGCTCCGATACTGAAGTGTATCCAGGGGAAAAACACATGGCTGTTGAAGAACTACGTAAAAGCGAGATGATGGTGCATCTACTTGATGCCCTTGATGCCGAAAAAGATATAGGTCACTACGGCAGGCTGGTCTTCGCCATGGTGGCACGTCACTTTATAGATGAGGAGGAGCTAATTGGCTACCTTCAGAAGGACAAAGACTTCACCGAGAAGGAAGCACGGGCACTGTACGAGCAGGTGCAGGGCCACGACTACAACCCTCCCCGGCGCGAACGGGTGCTTGAGTATCAGCAGCAGCAGGATTTTATGATTTGCCCTAACTCGGATGACCCCGACGCCTGCAATGTCTACAAGGACTTGCAGTTCCCGGAGAGTGTCTACGAGCATATTGCAAGCTACCGAGAACAAAAGGCGGAAGCCCACGATTAGCGACGGCCCACTGCGTGGGTTAGGATGCAGGTCTGCAATTTTCTTTACAACCATGGAAGTAGTCGATCTCAAGCGTCACTTTGAACAACTGTCGTCTCGCCTGGGCAAGACCCAGGACTATCTTTGAGATAGACCAACGCAAAGCGCGCATTGACGCACTCGAAAACCAGGCATCCGTACCTAGTTTCTGGGATGAGCCTGAGCAAGCCCAAAAGACGCTTCAGGAACTCAACGACCTCAAGCACCCACTTGAGCAGTTCGGCAAGTGGACCTCGATGCTCTCGGACTTGGGGGCTGTGCTCGAACTGGTCTCGGAGACGGGAGACGAATCGCTGGTCTCAGAAGCGCAAACTAGCGTCTCGCACTTGCTCGAAGAACTGGACCGCTGGGAACTTGAGCAATTGTTGAGTGGACCGTACGATGAGCGGGGAGCCATCCTGACCCTCAATGCGGGAGCCGGCGGTACGGATGCCCAGGACTGGGCCGAGTTGCTGTTGCGTATGTACACACGTTGGGCCGAGCAACATGGCTACAAAACACAGTTGCTGGAGCTTTCGGAGGGGGACGAAGCAGGTCTCAAATCTGCCACTTTGGAGATTGAGGGCCGTTATGCTTACGGCTACCTGCTAGCTGAGAAGGGAACCCACCGTCTCGTACGCATCTCCCCCTTCAATGCAAACGACAAGCGCCAGACCAGTTTTGCAGGTGTCGAGGTCATGCCGATCATCGACACCTCAATCGGCGTCGAGATTCGACCCGAGGAGATCGAAATCAATACCTCCCGCTCGGGTGGAGCGGGAGGCCAGAACGTCAACAAGGTAGAGACGGCGGTACGCATCACTCACTTGCCTACAGGCATCTCGGTCCGCTGTACCCAGGAGCGCTCGCAGTTGCAGAACCGCAACAAGGCTATGGAACTCCTCAAGGCCCGTTTGCTCGTCCTTGAAGAAGAGAAGCGCCAGCAGCGCCTGAGTTCTATTCGGGGCGATGTCGTGGAAGCGGCCTGGGGTAACCAGATCCGCTCCTATGTCTTCCATCCCTACCAGATGGTCAAAGATCATCGTACCGAGGAAGAAACCTCCGACGTCGATGCTGTGATGAATGGCAAGCTCGATCCGTTCATCGAGCGTTATCTGCGCCAACAGAGACACTTGTGACGGGAAAAGTTTATCTAGTCGGCAGCGGGCCGGGCGGCATCGACTACCTGACCGTCCGTGCCCGTCGGGTAATTGAAACAGCCGAGGTTCTTCTCTACGACGATCTCGTGGATCGTGAAATACTCGGGCTCGCCACGGGCATTGAATCTATCGATGTCGGTAAGCGGGCCGGTGCAGCGAGTTTTGACCAGTCTCAAATCTGCCGGTTGCTGGTCGAACATTGTCGGGCCGGCCGGCAGGTCGTTCGTCTCAAATCCGGCGATCCACTTATTTTCGGTCGAGCGCTTAGCGAACTTGAGGCGCTCAAGGAAGCGGGTTGCCCCTTCGAGGTAGTGCCAGGAATAAGTACAGCTCTTGGAGCGCCACTATTCGCCGGTATCCCACTCACCGAGGCTCACCTCAGCCAGTGCTTTGCTGTCTTGAGTGGTCACGACCTCCTCACGCTTCCCTGGCCACAATTAAGTCGTATCGACACGCTGGTTGTCTTGATGGGCACGCGCAATCTGGGACAGATAGCAGAGCGGCTCATGGACTGCGGACGCCCTCCCTCCATGCCGGTTGCCGTTGTCTGCCGGGCAGGCAGACCTCAGCAGCGCACCGTCTTCGGGACGCTCGAAACCATTGCAGAACAAATGCAGGCTTGCCCTAATCCGACCCCGGCGGTGATTGTTGTCGGACCGGTAGTCCGGCACGGGGAGCGTCTGAACTGGTTTGAGAACCGCCCTCTATCTGGCAGGACCATCCTGGTGACGCGTTCTGCCGAGCAGGCGAGCGATTTCAGCCACCTGCTCACCAGTCAGGGTGCCGGGGTGCTGGAGATGCCCGCCCTGGTGGTGAGTGCACCGAGCAGTTGGGATGCCCTGGATCGGGCTATTTCCCGCATCGGCGCGTACCGCTGGCTGATTCTCACCTCCACCAACGGGGTCGAGGCGTTCTTTGCCCGTCTGCACCACCACCACCTGGACCTGCGCGCCCTGGGAGGGGTACGTGTGGCGGTCGTCGGCCCCAAGACCGCACGTGTGGCCGCAGACCGGGGGCTGGTCGCCGACTTCATACCGGGAAGCTATGACGCGGAAGGCATGCTGGCCGAATTTCCGGACCGCAACGGCCTTGCCGGAGCGCAGGTGCTCTTTGTGCGCGTCGAGGCGGGCGGGCGCGAGGCGATCACTCGCCAGTTGCAAACGTGGGGAGCCCTCGTCGATGAAGTAGCAGGCTACGCGACTGTCTGTCCTGAGCGGGCCGATCCATCTGCTTTGCTCGCCCTGCGCACCGGTCAGATTGATTGCGTCACCTTTGCAAGCTCAAAGACTGTCCGTCACTTCGTCAGCTTAGTTCAATCAGATCTGAGGTTCCTGGAGGGCGTCCGAATCGCATCCATTGGGCCGCAAACCAGCCAGACCTGCCGGGAACACTTCGGACGCGTGGATATCGAGGCTGCCTCCTACACCCTCGCCGGTCTTGGCGAGGCCATCGTCACTTATTTCGACCAAAAAACTCACTACGTATAACCACGACTCCGGGACGGAAGCTATTCGCGTGTACTTTCCTGTATCGTAAGAAAAGAAAGTTTACCTGCGGGGATTATGACGGTCCAGGCTCTGCAATCTGACGAATCGGCGCCTTTCTCTTGGCTTTTTGTCTGGTTTATGGTTTTTGTTCACGTTGGCGCGCTTTTCTCCTTTTTCACCTTCTCCTGGTCAGCTCTGGCGTTGACCGTCTTTTTACACTGGGTCACAGGCGGCGTGGGGGTGACTTTGTGTTACCACCGATTGCTGACGCACCGGAGCTTCACAGTCCCTAAGCCCCTGGAGTACTTCCTGGCTCTCCTGGGGACGCTGAGTATGCAGGGCGGACCCATCATGTGGGTCGCACATCACCGCATCCACCATGCTCACTCCGACACCAGCAAAGATCCGCACGACTCAAGCAAGGGTTTTTGGTGGAGTCATATGGGCTGGATGTTCTTTCAGCCGAAGGACCGGATGGACTATGAGCTCTACTCGCGGCATGCGAAAGATCTCGCCCGTGACCCAGTTCACCGGTTCCTCAACCGCTTCATGCTGCCCTTGCAAATCGCGTTCGGACTTGTTCTCTACTTGATCGGCGGTTGGTCTTTCGTGATCTACGGAATCTTCGTACGCCTGGTGCTGGTCTATCACACAACCTGGCTGGTTAATTCTGCCTGCCATCTGTGGGGGTACCGTAGCTACGAAACCGATGACCGCTCGACTAACCTGTGGTGGTCGGCTCTGCTCACCTACGGCGAAGGCTGGCACAACAACCACCATGCTATGCCCCGCTCAGCGAGACACGGGTTGCGCTGGTGGGAAGTAGACATGACCTACTGGGTGATCTGGACCCTGGCACGGCTTGGATTAGCGCGTGATCTACAATTGCCCACTCGCCCCTGAAGCCTGAACTTTCTTGCTAAATGTAATAGACCCGCCTCAACAGGCGGGTTCTTCAATATTTACGCAGCGTCCGGCACGGCTAGCTTTTTTTAAACACTATGCATCCTCTGACTAAGGGAGCCTCTCTCTTGCGGAGGCTTTCGCTTTGATAAGTCGCCGTATTGATACACCTGTGGACAGAAGGAACGTGACTTGTTGTGGATGACCATTGAATAAAGAGATATCCGAACCCGGAGAGATTGTATGAAAAGTCAAATTGCAGGTTTATTGGCCCTGGGGCTGCTAGTGTCTGCCCAGCCCGGCTTGTTGGCAGGCGAGCAGAGCAAAACCCCCACCACAACCGCTCAGAGCACGACAACAACCGAGCCTACTAACCCGCGCTCCAACCCCAACAATGACAGCAGTGGCCCGCGTTCCTCTGAGACGCGGACGGATGCTACCCCCTCGTCTTCTACCCCCAGTGCCGAGGGTTCTATGTCCGATGGCAGCATGAAGCCCGGCTCCACGATGAGCAAGCCCGGTTCCATGATGGGCAAGCCCGGTTCCATGATGGGCAAGCCCGCTTCGAGTGGCACGACAACCGGACTGCCCGAATCCCAGAGCCGCCCCAGTAACACCCTGATGACCGACCCCCCGACGGGCACCAGCAGCGGCCCAAGCACCAGCAAGCCAAATTCCAGCGGTAGCATGATGAGTCCTGGATCTAGCAGCGGCAGCATGAGTAACCCGAATTCCAGTGGTGCCATGGGCAGCCCGTCAAGTGGCACCATGATGAGCCCTGGCTCAAGCAGCACGATGAGCAGCCCGACTGGTGGCTCATCATCAAGCATCACTTATCCAGCGACTGGCACCACTAACACCCCGTCTGACGCGACAAAAGAAGAGAAGCAAAAAGTCAACACTAAGGAAGCTGCTCCTCGAGCCGTACGCGACAAGCCCTAACACAAGACCCATAGCAAAACGGGCAGCCCGAGAAAACTCTCGGGCTGCCCGTTCCGTTATAGGGACATCCTTGTCCAGCCATGTATCCTTGGGTATGCCCAGGTTAGCGATCAACTCCGCACTCTGAGGCAACACATCCTGGAGCGTGCATGAACCTGATCATTGGTTCAAATGAATCTAGTAGCGGCAAATCGGCCATCGTCCTTGGACTGGGGCTGCACTTGCAGGAGCATGGTTTCACAGTTGGCTACGCCAAGCCTATTGGAACCGCAGCCAGAGTCGTAGACAGTAAAACGTTCGATGAAGACTCCTACTTCATCACTCACAGACTTGACCTGACTTCTTCTGTGCCCTCTACGCTGGTGTTCTCGGATAAAAGTACTGTTCGTCTGCGTTTACTTGGCCAGGACACGGCTAATTACTGCGCCCAACTAGAGCACTACCTGGTCTGTGAACCTGGCAAGCTTTGCCTTATCGAGGCGGCAGGCACACCCCAAGAAGGAGCTATCTTTGGTCTCAGCCTGCCACAGTTGGTGCAAAGTTTAGAAGCCGATGTTTTGCTTGTGTGCCGTTGCCACGATGAATCGGTGCTTGATCAACTGCTTGCACTACGTACTCAGATTGGTAGCCGATTGCTCGGGGTCGTTCTGAATGATATTCCTGAAAGCTATTACTCAGAAGTCGGCGAGACTCTTGCCCCTTTTATCGAAAAGCAGGGCATCGCAGTACTTGCCATGCTCCCGACCGATACTGTGCTGCGCAGCATCAGCGTCGGAGAACTGGCCAAGGCTCTCAGTGCAGACGTCCTTTGCTGCCGGGACCGTTTGGATTTGATGGTCGAATCGTTTGATATTGGAGCAATGAACGCTAACTCGGCCCTGCGATATTTTCGCAAAAGCTCCAACAAAGCAGTTATAACCGGCGGTGACCGGACAGACATTCAACTGGCCGCCCTGGAGACATCCACTAGCTGTCTAATCTTGACGGGTCAATTGCCTCCTCCAGCGGTGACCCTGGCCCGCGCCGGGGAGTTAGAAGTTCCTGTTCTCCTGGTCAGCCATGACACACTCAGCACAGTCGGCATAGTTGAGCGCCTCTTTGGGCAGGCCCGTCTACGCGAACCCGAAAAAGTTCGCCGTGTGCAGCAGTTGTTGGCCTATCACTTTGACTTCGAGCGGTTTTATAACTGGCTTGGCTTTGACCGAGGCACCCCGGTCTCCTAGAGCGCCTCGTCGTTGCGCTCGCCTGTCCGGATACGGATGACTCCCTCCACCGGAGTGACAAAGATTTTACCGTCACCAATCTCGCCTGTGCGAGCGGCTACGGTGATCTTGTCCACGACTGTGTCGACAAGCTCATCCTCGACCACCACCTCGATTTTGAGCTTTTGCAGGAACTCAACTGTATACTCCGAGCCGCGGTAACGCTCGGTTTGACCTTTTTGACGGCCGAAGCCTCGCACTTCGCTAACAGTCATGCCGATGATGCCCGCATTGACCAGCGCAATTTTGACTTCGTCCAATTTAAAAGGTCGAATGATTGCCTCGATCTTTTTCAATCTCACCCTCCACCCGAATATTTTCTAACGTTTCCTTGTAGCACCCCCAGGGTGCCGGTTGTGTTAAACAGGCTACCATTTTGCTCGACATCTAAAAGAACAACCTTTTG
>JACMIX010000347.1 GCA_014380935.1 Gloeobacterales cyanobacterium ES-bin-141
CTTATCCGCGGTTCTACGTGCTGGAGACGATTGCCCGTGTGCCCTATTTTGCCTACCTTTCGGTTCTGCACCTCTATGAAACCCTGGGTATCTGGCGCAAAGCCGACTGGCTAAAAATTCACTTTGCCGAAACCTGGAATGAATTACATCACTTGCTTATCATGGAGTCGCTCGGAGGCAACGCGAAGTGGTATGACCGTTTGCTTGCGAGGTCCACGGCCCTCGCTTACTACTGGATTTGCGTGATCCTCTACGTGCTTTCTCCCCGGTCTGCCTACAACTTTATGGAGAATGTGGAGAGACACGCTTTTCATACCTACAATGATTTTCTGAATGCCAACGAAGCAGAACTCAAAGCACAGCCGGCCCCGCAGGTGGCGGTGAACTATTACACTAGCGGCGACCTCTACATGTTTGATGAGTTTCAGACAACCCGTCGGCCCGAGGAACGCCGTCCAATCATCCAGACCCTGTACGATACTTTCGTCAATATTCGTGATGACGAGCGCGAACACGTCAAGACGATGGTTGCGTGTCAATCAAAGGACGCCCAGCATACCTTCAAGAGTCCGCACAGCCAGTTGCCCGAATCTGCCGAGTACGAACCGGTCAGAAAACTGCCCGACGTCTCGCAAGGCGAGTTGAGTAGCTAGTCAAAATAGGGCCTCGCGCTTGCGGAGTTAAGCCCTCGACTCGGTACCATGGACTTGTCTCTGTCGCTGCGGTCAAGACATATGTTCGAGCAGATCTTCTCAAGCTTTCAAGGACTCCCGTTACCCGAAATTCTGGTTCCGGGTACGGCCATGCCGGTCGATCCGGGTGCGGACATAGCTGAAGACGATCCGACGCTTGTTCCTCCCCCCTGGGAGGTCGCCGGTCGGGCCGCTATTGAATTTGCCCAGTTTCCCATCGATAGGGTACGCAGCCATGTCCCCCTGGATGTGGATATCCTGCAAACCTGGCCCGGGTACACGTTTGGCGCCATTGCCTTTATCACCTACGACCGGACACCGGTCGGACCCTACAACGAAATCGTGATTGCCCCCGCCCTGGTGCGCTATCGCAAAGTGCTCTCGCTGTGGGTGACCAGTATCGATGTAGACTCCGAGGTCTCCTACAAGAACGGTCGTCTCAACTGGGGTCTACCCAAGGAGCAGCGTTCCTTTGAGTACAACTGGCATGGGGGGGGAGCTGATCTCACCGTCAGCAGCCAGGATGGTCAGCTGCTCAGCGCGACCTGCACCGATTCTCCCCTGCGAGAAATTGCCCTGCCGGAGTGGATGGGTGGCCTGGCCACGGCCCTGAGAGACCTTACGGTACCGCTCAATATCGAGGGGCTGGCAATGCTCACCTACAGAAAGAGCCTCTACCACCGCACCCCAACCCGTTTCGAGGGCAAGGCGAGTCCGGTGTCTTTTCGGATGAACGTCTCTGCCCCCGAGGACAGTCCCTATCACCTTGTAGACCGACGCGAATCCCTGCTCGCATTGGCCTTCAACCCTTTCCAGCTCAATCTCTCAGCGCCCGGGTATGCCGATTAGCATTTAATACCCTGTGCGTGGATTCCAGCCCAGGGGATCAACTGCGAGCGGGACGGCAAAAGCACGAGCGACCGACGGCCAGGGTGTGAACTTGAAGTTGGTGATGTCGCGTTCCTCGCCTTCTTCGTCAAGCTCTTCGGGGGTATTATCACCGTCCTGGGTCACGAGCAAGCCGCCGGGAAACGACCGACCGAGAGGTACGTTAACCACAGCGGCACCATCTGATTCCTGGACGCTATCGGTATCGTCCGTATCGGTCAAGGCAAAGCTACCGATGTAGCGGTTCGAGCCACGACGTTCGTAGACGGCGAACGTGTTGTCGCCCTGGCTTGAGGCGAGCAGGTAACCCGGAGTATCCACCGCGTAATAAATGGTCAGACCTTCTACGTCCGCCGAGAGGTTCTCACCGCCATAACCGGGGTCGGCAGCAAAGTCGATGATGCACTCCTCTTCTTCCGAGTCATAGGTATAGGGCACGCCGTACTCGCGCACTTTGTCGATCAGTTCTGGCTTTGCAACATCGAGTTGCAGCCCGATCTTCCAGATACCGACAGCTTCCTGACCGGCATAGAGGATGCCCTGGTCCTGGTCCACGACCATTCCCTCAACCTGGGGGCCGTCGCCGGGGTCGGTACAGGGTGTCCAGGTGCTGCTGTCGGGCAATACAAACGTATCCGGCAGTACGAGGGCCTGCACTTTTCGGTAGCCTATCCGACCACCGACATCGAGTAACTCGATCTTGGCAATCGTGGTACGGCTACGCTGGCTCACGTAGGCGAACGACCGCCCTGAGCGGTTGTCCCGGTAAACAGCCAGGCCGTAACCGGTTGCCTGATCGTTTACTTCACTCTGCGTACTCGAAAAGAGGAACGGGGCACTCGGGTCAGTGACATCGCTCAGGGGAGGCTCACCGGCGGCCGCCGCTCTCGGGTTGATGACATAGATGCGGAGCTTGTCCGATCCGCGGTCCGTGACCACGGCCAGATCGACTTTGCGGTTGCCCAGCTCGAAACCGTAGAGCAAATCGGTATTGTTGAAACGACCGGCCGCGTCCTCGGGACCCGGAGCGGGTGGTGCTGCGATGGCCTGTATCTCGGCACCACCCAGGTTGTAGACCGAGAGCCCAGCATCTTTTTTGGTGGCGACCACTACGCTCTTGTCGGGTTGCAGTGGGTGAACCCAGATAGCCGGGTCGTCCGCATCGGCGTTGCCCCCGGCATCGTCATCGAACAGGGCAGGTGTCTCAAGCCGTGGCTCCACAGATACCGGGGCAGCCGCAACCCCCACGCACAGCAACGCGAGCGGTGCCGCGAGCAAAACGCCGGTATAACGAGGAAGATTGAAGGACTTCTTTCGTGCAGATATGGTCATTGTTGAGGCTCCAGCGCTCAGGATTTGGGGATCAAGCAGGCTCAAACCTCAGCCTTGCAGAGGAGGAGCCGAAGTGCATGTCGCGTGGAACACAGTCGCTCAAATTACCCAGGGTAGATGGTTGGCAGTTGCGCTTCGCTTCCTCCAGAAAACCTTGGGAGGCATAGTACTCGGGATGCCTGTGACATCTGCTCGTGGAGGACGACCTGGACCTTGCTGATGCCGCCGACCGCTCTGGTCAGTTACTGACCGTGAAGGTCGAGGTGATGGTGCGATAAGTGCCGTCCGGACGGGCAAACGTGGCTGTGATGGTGTGGGTGCCGTTGGTGAGGGCACGGCTGTCGGAGGGATTAGCCTTACTACCCGATGTACCGGATAGGTCGAAGGGGGCTACCAATTCGGTGCGGAAGGACTCACCACTCTTGTCGGGGTCGTCGATGAAGAAGCGCACGCGCAGAAAGTCCGTGTCCCTGCCGCTTGCGAAGACATAGACATTGCCCGAGACGGTTTGCCCCGCGAGTGGAACCGGGTTAGAGCGGTGGGGGGAGAGACTCAGTTGCAGCGTGGGTGTTGAATTCTGCAACACAGAGACGTTACCGGAGGAGCGGTTCGCTATAGCA
>JACMIX010000348.1 GCA_014380935.1 Gloeobacterales cyanobacterium ES-bin-141
ATTTCCTGAGCTTTTATATGCGTATAGCTACTGTCGTGGGGGCACGCCCCCAGTTCGTCAAAGCCGCTACCGTCAGTCGCGCGGTACGAGTGCATCACCACGAGATTTTGATCCACACCGGCCAGCACTACGACTTTGGGATGTCGCAGGTGTTTTTCGATGAGTTGCAACTGCCCGCGGCAGATTACAACCTCGGAGTCGGTTCTGCCTCGCATGGTGTGCAGACCGCCCGCATGATTGAGAAAATCGAGGCCATTCTGTTATCGGAAAGACCAGATCTGGTGCTCGTCTACGGGGACACCAACTCGACCCTGGCAGCAGCCCTTGCCGCGGTGAAGATGCACATCCCGGTTGCCCACGTGGAGGCGGGTCTGCGCAGCTTCAACATGCGCATGCCCGAGGAAGTCAATCGCCGATTGACCGATCACATCTCGAGCGTATTGTTCACGCCAACTGACCTTGCAACGGCCCACCTGGCCCGGGAAGGAATTGTCCGGGGTGTCTACCAGGTTGGTGATGTGATGGTCGATGTGCTGCTCGAACAACTGGGCAGCGCCCGGACGCACTCCCGGATTCTTAGGGACCTCGGGCTTCGCCCGGGAGGGTACGTCCTGGCAACCATTCACCGGGCTGAGAACACCGATGAGCCGGGGCGTCTCAAAGCAATCCTACAGGCACTCCATTCAGCCGGAGTGCCTGTGGTCTTCCCGATGCACCCCCGCACCCGCCGCTGTGCTGTAGACCAGGGTCTTGAATCACTCCTCGCCAACACATCGGACCTGCAATGCATTGAGCCGGTTGGTTATCTCGATATGTTGCTGCTCGAGCAGAATGCCCGCCGAATTCTGACCGATTCAGGCGGTATTCAAAAGGAAGCATACCTGTTAGGGGTACCGTGTCTGACTGTCCGCGATGAGACCGAATGGCAGGAAACAGTCGCCTCCGGGTGGAACCGCCTGGTCACAGCTGAGGTGCAGGCCATCCTTGTAGCTCTTGAACAGGAAGTGATCCCTCAAAACCGGCCGCCCTGCTACGGCGACGGACAGGCAGCTCAACGCATTGCCGGGGTATTGGCTGGACTGCATTGATGAACGGAAATTTATCGTACCGGCTCGATTACATGAGGTTCCTATGATTCTGGTTACCGGGGGTGCGGGCTATATTGGCTCCCATGTCGTTCTTGCCTTAGAGGAGGCAGGGTTTGCGGTGCTTGTCCTCGACAACTTGCACCATGGCCACCGCGAGTTCGTCTCCCCCGACCTGCTCTTGACGGTTGACCTGGAGGACCGACAGGGTCTTGCGGCACTCTTCGCACGTTACCCTATCGAAGCAGTTGTACATATGGCTGCCTTTGCGTACGTCGGTGAGTCGGTCCGCAGGCCCGAGCTCTACTACCGTAACAACATCTATGGAACTCTCTGCCTGCTTGAAGCCATGGTGGCAGCTGATGTCAGGACGATCGTCTTCTCCTCGACATGTGCAACCTACGGTGAGCCTGAGGAGATCCCGCTCAGCGAAAACCATCCCCAACGCCCGGTCAATCCCTACGGTGCCACCAAACTCGCAGTCGAGCGGATGCTAGGCGACTTTGGGGCTGCCTACGGGCTACGCTCGGTCATCTTTCGTTACTTCAATGCAGCAGGGGCTCATCCGCACGCCCGCATTGGCGAGGATCACAACCCCGAAACGCACCTGATCCCACTAGTGCTCGATGCGGCCCTGGGAGTGCGTCCGCATGTGACTATCTTTGGCGAAGACTACGATACCCCTGATGGCACCTGTGTGCGAGACTATATTCATGTCTGCGACCTGGCCGATGCTCACATCCTGGGACTCAAATACTTGCTTGCGGGCCACCCTTCCAGAACCTTTAACCTGGGCAACGGCAACGGTTTCTCAGTGCGCAAAGTCATCGATACTGTGGAGCAGGTGAGCGGCCAATCTGTACAGGTGCGGGTCGGCGCACGACGGCCCGGAGATCCGGCAATACTCGTGGGAAGTGCGTCCAGAGCCCGACAGATACTGGGATGGAAACCGCAATATCCGGACCTCGAAACGATCGTGGCGACAGCCTGGAACTGGCATAGGTACCGCTTTGGCAGGCAGACCTCGGGATACGTACCCGTGATAGTGAAGGCTCAGGGCATACCATTAGTGGGAGTGTAGTCCGTCCTCGAGCCCAAGGGTCAACGCCGATCGACACGTAAAGCAGCTCACCTGAAGATAACCAACGCCTACGCACAGTAAAGAAATGACAACCAACCTCGATTTAGCCAACGCTAAAGTCCTCGTCACTGGTGCCCACGGCTTCCTTGGGCGGCACGTCGTACAACAGTTACTTCACCGGGGTGTCCAGCCCGCGAACCTCTCAACCCCCAGCTCCAGTGAACTCGACCTGCGTTACCCGGTCGATTGTCAGAGTGCAGTCGAGGGCATTGACCTGGTCCTACACCTCGCGGCGCGCGTGGGTGGCATCGGCCTCAACCGCGAAAAACCGGCCGAACTTTTTTATGACAATCTGCTGATGGGCGTCCACCTCATCCACCAGGCATACGAGGCCGGGGTTGCCAAGTTCGTCTGCGTCGGTACTATCTGCGCGTACCCCAAGTTCACGCCCGTACCTTTCCAAGAAACCGACCTGTGGAACGGCTATCCCGAGGAGACCAACGCCCCTTACGGCATCGCCAAAAAGGCCCTACTTGTGCAGTTGCAGGCCTACCGGGCTCAATACGGCTTCCAGGGCATCTATCTGCTGCCGGTCAACCTCTACGGCCCCTGGGACAACTTCGATCCTCAAAGCTCGCATGTCATTCCGGCCTTGATCCACAAGATCTCCCAGGCCCAGGTAGCCGGGGAGAAGCAACTCGCTGTCTGGGGAGACGGCAGTCCAACCCGGGAATTCCTCTACGTCGAAGATGCAGCTGAGGGAATTGTCAGGGCAGCCCAGCATTACGATGGAGCTGAACCCGTAAACCTGGGCACGGGTCGGGAGGTCTCGATTCGAGCGCTCGTGGAGAAGCTGTGTGAGCTAATGGACTTTAAAGGCGAGCTTGTCTGGCAGACCGACAAGCCAAATGGTCAGCCGCGCCGTTGCCTCGATACAAGCCGAGCTCGGGATGAATTCGGTTTTGTCGCCGGTACGGACCTCGAGACAGGACTGCGCCGGACTATCGAGTGGTACCGCGACAGGCACGTTACCAGTCTCACTCCAACCTCGAAAACGGTCTGATGCGCAGCCAGCAGTGGTACAAGTTAGACTCCAGTAGGACTAACCTCTCAGACATTGGGCCATGCGCGTCCTGATTACTGGTATTGGTGGCCAGGATGGCTACTATCTGAGCCGGTTGCTGTTACAGCAGGGCCACCAGGTCCATGGCTGCTATCGTGGTCAAGACTCGCTAAGAGCCCTTGACAGTCTGTTCGCCGAATTCAAGACGAATCTGACTCTCCATTGTGGAGACGTGACCGACCGGGCTTTCCTGAAAGAGGTCATACATAGTACTCAGCCCGAGCAAATCTACAACCTGGCAGCCCAAAGTCGAGTGGGTGAGAGCTTCCATTACCCCGAGCAAACTTTCCAGGTCAATGCACTGGCACCTCTGTACCTGCTCGAACTCATCCGCGAAATCGATCCGCGCATTCGCTTTTTCCAGGCTTGCTCGGCCGAAGTTTTTGGCGAGTCGGCCGAGTTTCCCCAAACCGAGGCGACGAAGTTTGCCCCTGCAAGTCCTTACGCTGTCTCCAAGGCAAGTGCTTTTTGGACCGTCAGCACTTACCGACGTGCCTACGGGCTCTTCGCCTGCAATGGGATCCTCTACAGTCACGAATCCCCACTGCGCGACGAGAGCTTCCTGTCCGGCAAAGTAGTACATGCTCTTGCCCGCATCGTCTCAGGTAAGCAGAAAACCTTGCGCGTAGGCAATTTGAATAGCCTGCGCGACTGGGGATTCGCCGGGGACTATGTCGAGGCTATGTATTTGATGATGAACTACTCCAAACCCGACGACTACATCATTACCTCAGGTCAAGCCAACAGTGTGCAAGAGTTCATCGAATCTGCCTTTGAGTACGTTGGTCTCGATTGGCATAATTATGTTGAGGTTGATCAATCGTTGTACCGGCCAACCGAAGTCAGTCGCATGGTAGGGAGTGCAGCCCATGCGTGTACGGAATTGGGCTGGCAGCCTCGCATCGGCTTCCAGGCGCTCGTCCGGCTGATGGTCGATGCAGCGCTTGCGCAGGAGAGGGGATTAACCCAAGTCATGCAGCCGTACCGATAACATATTTAAGAGAGATAAAGGAGTGACATGAGCAATTCTAAATGCGCCCTGATCACGGGCATCACTGGTCAGGACGGCTCTTACCTGGCAGAGTTATTGCTGACTAAGGGGTATGAGGTACACGGCCTGCTCAGACGTACCAGCTCTTTGAGCCTTGGGCGAGCTACTCATTTGCAGGACAAGATTCATCTGCACTACAGCGACTTGACCGATGCACTCTCTTTGCAGCGTGTGCTGCAGCTTAGCAGGCCTTGTGAAGTGTACAACCTTGGCGCACAGTCCCACGTGCGTGTCAGCTTCGACCAGCCTGCTTACACTGGCGACGCCACTGGCGTAGGGGTCATTCGTCTACTCGAAGCTGTCCGGTGCGTGGTGCCTGAGGCTCGCTTCTACCAGGCTTCCTCCTCAGAGATGTTTGGCAAAGTACGCGAAGTGCCCCAGAGCGAGCTGACACCCTTTCATCCCCGTTCACCCTACGCGGTTGCAAAAGTCTACGGTTACTGGGCGACAGTCAATTACCGGGAGGCTTACAACCTGTTTGCCTGCAACGGCATCCTCTTCAATCACGAGTCGCCACGGCGAGGTGAGGATTTTGTCACCCGCAAGATCACCCGTGCGGTAGCGCGCATTGCCGCAGGTACACAGAAGGAACTGGTATTAGGAAATACTGACGCCAAGCGCGATTGGGGCTATGCGGGCGACTACGTCGAGCTAATGTGGCGGATGCTGCAAGAAAATAAGCCTGATGACTACGTAGCGGCTACGGGCCAGACCTGGACCGTGCAGCAGTTCGTAGAGGCGTCTTTTGAGCTGATCGGGCTCGATTGGCAGAAACACGTGCGGACTGACGAGCGCTTTTTGCGTCCAGCAGAGGTGGACCTACTAGTCGGTGATGCAAGCAAGGCTGAGCGGGAACTGGGTTGGAAGCCCCAGGTGCACTTTGACGGTCTGGTGCGCCTGATGTTAGCAGCAGACCTGTTGGCCAACGGCATCAAGCCTGATTTTGAGTGGCCGCAGGTGGAAGATCTCAATCTGTATGCTGCACATGGCCTGAAAGTGCATTAGCGGGGAGAACCCAGGCGGGTAGGTCCCGCCCAAGCACTTATCTACAGAGCCGGACAGCCCTGCTGTGTACACACGGCAAGCTGACTGCCGAAAGTTCGGATGTGAAGTACACCTTTTGCAGTGTCGTGAAAATAGGCTGGTGTAGAACTACCGCTAAGCCCTGACAGGCTTCCGGTCCCCTGGAGTAGTACGTTACTGGTGGTCTGGTTGTAGACGTACACCTTGGGAGCTGTGTAAGCAAAGCTCAACTCGATCCAGTCCTCCGAGGGGGCATCGAGACCTAGCCGGAAGTTCTGTATTTGAGTGGCAAGCTGCACAGCGTAGGAGCGGTTGAGCATGGGATTGGACATGCTCAAGGGAACGCCGTTGGCGGCCGTCCAGGCCGGGACTTGGCCCGAGACACCGTCGTCGCGTACCAGTGTCAGAGGTCCGAACTTGCCGGAGTAGGCCTGGCTTGGGGTGATTGTAAGGTAGCCATACCTGTGTGGGCACCAATGGGCGTTTCCCTCGGGATGGGCTATACACTCGCCAGTCGTCATGATAGGCCGATCGTTGACAAAGAAGCCTGGTTGTCCGTAGCCTCCGGCTGAACCGTCTGCATCCTTAGTGACATAGGTGCTGGTTGTAGTAGCTTGGTCTGTGACGGGTTGAAACCAGACGGGCTGGGCATCGAGGAACTTGACTCCCTTGAAGTACGTATCGATACTGCTCTGGCCAGAAGCGATGTGGATCGTGGCAGCGGCGGCATATTGGGCTTGATTTTCTACGCTTCCGTCGCCCGTGCCGACGAAGTTGGCGAAGGTAACATTCTCAGCGTGTAGCCAGCCGTCGTACTCTTCCATACCTCGAACGAGGCCACCGTTCCAGGAGAACTCGGTGAAGACGCTGAGGCTGTCCGGATTGTCACTTTTACCTACTACCAGTGAGTTTAGCAACGTAGCATCCTCGCCGAAGAAGCCGGTGAGGTTGTTGGCAAGCCTGGCATTGGTAGCTGTATGCTCACCGCAGCAACCCAACCAGAGTCCTTTCTGGGCATTTTTGTAACTTGTGACGTTCTCGAATACTCCATCCAACATGTAGTTGGTGACGTTGAGCCCGGTGGCAGAACGGTAGTCGGCGTAGTTGGAGTGGGCTGTGTTGTCCTTGAACAGACCCATGGCTGTGGTACGCGGATAAACGTTCGTACCTGCAGCAGCAGATGCACCGGTGGGATGTTCGGGCAGGTCGTACCAGAAGCCGAATCCTTCTGAGCCCCCAGCCACGTTGCCCGTGAAGGTGTTATCGGGATTGGTGATCCAGAAGGTAGAGGGAAACTCGTCTGAGGGAATGAGATATGTGGCTGGCTTGCGCGTCACTAGCCCCAGGTTCTGGTCGAAGACGTTTTTGGTCTCAATGCCGTCCTCCAGAAAGAAACAGTGCCCAATCGCGTCGTAGGCAACGTTGGATTGCACAGTGACCTGATTGGTCCCGTGCAACGTCACACAGCGGTTGTAGCTATGGTGAATGCTGGAATTTTTCAAGTAAGTGTTCACTGCCGTTCCCAACAGGTGCATATGGAGAGGGTAGCGC
>JACMIX010000349.1 GCA_014380935.1 Gloeobacterales cyanobacterium ES-bin-141
TTCCAGGAGAGAAAGTGAGCTGGAGAGGACAGCTGATCACCCTCGGAGCCAGGCAGTACTGGCTGGAAGGCGACGATGCGGCGCGGTCAGTGGATTCAAGGTTCTTCGGGCCTGTGGATGACGAAATACTCCTCGGCCGAGCGTGGGTTGTTTACCGTTCTGGAGAAAACAAAGATGGCTAAAGCAGACGAGCTTCTAAGTGAAACGCTTGAGGCAGAAGCTCAGCGAGAAGACGTACAAAGTACGCCTCGGGTGGCAAAGCGCACCGACTCAATGCTCAAGTGGCAGGCGTTCAAGCAACGCGGGGTCGAGGCGGCGATGGGGCTTGTCACGAGCACCGATGACATGACCGAGGGTAGGGTGTTGGACCCTGGCAAGGTTGCGGTGGTCGTAGGAGGCGGGCTTATGGCAACTCTGGTTGTTGGTGGGGTTTGGATTTACAGCATGCGCGGTCCGGTGAGCGCTCAGGCCCAACCTCAAGCTCAAACATCAGTCGCCGACAACCAGTTGTTGGGAGGAACTAAAAAAGAACTGGCAGTGCCGGCTAAACCCATCGTGGCGGGTGCGGATTTAGCACAAAGAGCGCAGGAAGAACAAGACCGGCGGCAGCAGCCAAACCCGGTCGGACAGCGAACACAACGGCAAGCGCAGGCAGTTGACCAGAGCCAGTTTAGAGAGCGCAGTTCAGGTTTAAGTTCAGGACAAGGTAAAGGGCTTGCAGAGAAGCTGAGGGCAGAAGCGCTCGACAGGGTTCAAATGAGGCAAAACAATCGAGATCCTCTTACCGGTTCGAACCGTGCTGGCGTAGGTCTGAATCAATTGCCGCCCCCAGGTATGCTGCCGGTGATTCAATCGACGGCGATGCTGCCGCCACTGTCATATCCTGCCCAATCAGTAACAAATCTGGCTTTAAGGCCGCAGGGACGTGTTCAAACGGCTTACGAAAATCAGAGCGCTCAGAACCCCTGGTCTCAGGGAGCATCGGGGGGATACCGCTCAACGGACGGGAGCTTTCCGGTAGGGCGAGGAGGGGGAGCGGAACCACAGGGGGCTTCGGGCTACCAGGAGCCGGGGTGGTGTGAAGGCGGAAGCTGCAATCAGGGAAGTTGGACGGGGCAGCAAAACCGACTAGCCGGGCCAACAGGTTTTTCTGGAACTAACGGAACTGCAGTAATGGCAGGTGGCTGGAGATTGTTGCCGCCGGGCAACCTGGTGCGTGTCGTCAGCAGGAGCACCATACAAGTAGGGCGGTCTAATCGGGAGAAACAGCCCCCAGTCTTTGTACAGATAAAAGGAACCGTGAAGGTGGACGGCGTGGAGGTCATCCCGGATGGCGCGGTGCTCATGGGGCGGGTTGTCGGGGTCGATGAAAGTCTCAGCAGGGTGAGTCTTGAGTTTGATTCACTGGCGGTGGGCCAGGCTGAGTTTCCCGTAAGGGGAGCGAGTGCCTGGACGCTTACGGGATCGCAAGAAGAAGGATCGATCAGTGAGGGCCTGGTGGCGGAGGCTACAGGAAAGCCGAACTATTTCGTCTCGGACGCTGCCTCTGCAGCCGGACAGGCCGCCTCGACAGTCGCTCGTACCCTGGGACAACAGAGCACAACCGGTGTCGGGGGATTTGGTTCGCTCTACACCTCGTCGTCCTACAGTGGCGATTTGAACAGCTCGCTGCAGCGCGGGTTCTCCCAGGGCCTTTCGCAGATGCTTACCAGGCAGGTGTCTCGTTCGGATCAGGCCACCGGCAAACTAGAAAGCCAGGGTGCCGTTTTGACTGTGAGGGCGAACACAGAATTTCTTATCTACTTTGCGAAAGGGATCTGACTGATATGAAAAGTTGCTGTACGGGCATCGTCGCTGCATGGCTATTGTTGATCGCAGCACAGGCAGGAACTGCTGCAGAGGTGGGGTCGGCGAACGTCGTGCGCGCTTCGATAGACCAGGTAACCAATGGCTGGTCTATCGGTGCCACGCATGACATAGACCAGGTAATCCGATTCAAAGACGACCGGATTGCAAATGTTTGGGTCTCGAATCTCCAAATGTGGACACCCCGCTTCAGCAAGGGGGGGAGAATCCTGATGTTGCAGGCGAACGCAGATGAGAACGGTCGAAAGCTCCTGCCGCAA
>JACMIX010000040.1 GCA_014380935.1 Gloeobacterales cyanobacterium ES-bin-141
ACCGACTCCGGCTTGAAAGCGCAAGCGTGCGAGTCTCAAGCTTTCCTCGGCACTGGTCACTGCCCTGCTGGTCGTGTCGATACGCCTGTTGGCGGTATTGAGCGTCGAATAGGAGCTCTCGACCGCGAAACGAATCGAATTGAGCGTGTCCACGTAACGTACCCGCGCCGATTTGGCATCCGCTATTGCCTGGTCCGCCTGTGCGCTTGCGAGTCCGCCGTCAAAGGCATTCCACTGAATCCGCACTCCGGCACTGTAGCCGGTGTAGATACCGACTACGGCATCGAGCAGGTTGTCAACCGCCTGCCCTGTGAAGAACACACCCAACTGGGGCGAGACGCTGCCATAAGCCGCCGCTTCCTGGGCCTTGGCTGCCTGCTCGAGGGCAATCTGCTGACGCAGTTCCGGTCGCTGGTTGTAGGCCTTGAGAATATCGTTGTCGAGCTGCGGGCTGAAATCGCTGACTTTCTCGATCGGGTCCTCGGCCGTGACCTCGGTGGGCCGCTCGAAGTTCAATAGCCGTGCCAGGTCCCGCCCGCGGATCGTGCGGTCGTTCTGGAATTGCAATAGTTGCTGCTCGGCGTTGGCACGCTGGACATCCGCCTGCAATACGGCGAAGCGGGTCCCGACCCCGGCTCTCTCCTGGGCCTGGGCATCCTTGAGAATCGCATCCGCAGAGCGCAGGGCCGCGTCGCCGATATCCAGGTTCCCGTTCGCCGTCTGCAAGTCGTAGTAAGCAACGATGACGCCATTGATTACGTCCTGACGGATACGCTCGTAGTCGAGGCGTGAAGCTTCCAGCTGCCGTCCGGCGGAGAGGATACGGGCCTGGTTGACGCCCCCGCTGAAAACGTTGTAGTTGAAATTGACCAGACCGTTGATGGGGGCCGTCTCGATCTGAAAGGCGCGAGTAACAGTAGTAGTGCCTGTCTGAGTGAAGAGAACCTCGGACAAAACGTCCACTTGATCCGGCGTAAACGTGGTGGCGAGAAGATCCGCGGATGCTTGCTGGGCTGCCAGTGCTGCATCGACCGTGGCCTGGGAGGGCGGTTGAGAAAACAGGTTCTGGGTAATCTGGCTGTTGGCGGACTGGTTGTAAGTGTAGTCGAGGGTGAAACCAAGGGTCGGCAGAAGGACCGACGCAGCCTGGCGCTCAATTGCCTCAGAGCGGTCAACCGCGAGTCGGGCCAGTTGCAACTGGGGACTGCGCTCAAGGGCGGCATCGATTGCCTCCTGGAGCTTGAGGGGACGATTGTTCTGAATCTGAAGCTCGATCGGCGTATTGGGCATCGGTGGAATTGTCGGCTCGATGGGAGCACTGCTCAGTACACCGGCACTCGAAGGAGCAGGCAGGTCGGCGGCAGTCTGTGCCGCCAGATGTGCAGGCCACAGACAAAGGCCAGTCGCCAGTAGCCCTGTAACCAGAAGGTAATTCATGGATCCTGATTCCTCACAGCAAAAGAACGGTACCCGCATTCCGAGGCTTTTCTTAGCTTCGTTGGTCATCTCCGAGTCCCCTCAAAGTGAACGCTACCTCTGAAGTTGTGCCTTATTAGGGACATCATCTGCAACCAGAGGCAGATGTGTTGGTTAAGAAATTAATATTGATTCTCAGTTTAAGCCAAGGGTGAGTAAGGGTCAAATGGTGAAATTTTCGTGTGTATGGCGACATTTCTGCCCTGGCTGAATCGGTACTCTTGCGTGGTAAGCTAACCCGGACAGGCGCAGGGGGGTAGATGTTGCCGATGGATAGGAATTTCTCACAGCCGAGGACAGCGATGTCCGACACTACGGCGGCCGTCAACGAGCGCTTCCGGCGCGTCTTGTTGAAGGGCTCGATAATCAGCGTTATTGGATTGACCCTGGTGGCGACAACTGCTATGGCAGGTGTCTGGAAGACGGTCCGCAATCCAGACCTGGCCCAGGGCAATGGCGTAAGCCTGCCACGCCTACTGCCGATGCACTTCGACCGGTCGTCGCCCCTGGGACGGCGCACCGAGATCCTCAGCACCCTTGCAAGCGCGCCCACGCGGACCACGAGTGGTGTCAGGAGAAGTTATGTCTGGCCCGTGCAGGGTTATGTCAGTTCACCCTTCGGTGGACGGTGGGGACGCATGCATGAGGGCATCGATATTGCAGGACCGACTGGTTCTCCGGTGATGGCAGCGCAGAGCGGTCAGGTCCTTTTTGCTGGTTGGATGTCGGGCGGCTACGGCAATACTGTCGATATCAGCCATACCGATGGAGCCGTGAGCCGTTATGCACATCTCAAGCACATCAGTGTACGGCGCGGCCAGATTCTCAGTGCAGGCAAGACCCTTGGGACACGCGGTTGCTCAGGACGTTGCACCGGACCTCATGTGCATTTTGAAGTGCACGTTGGTGGGCGGCAGGTTAATCCCATGCCCTATCTGCCCTGAGAATACGCAATTTGCCGGTTGCGACTGTTCTTGAGGAACTCTGTACTTTGCAGCGGCGTCTACCGGCTATCCAGTACAATTGTCACTGATCTGAGAGCTTCGACCTAAAACATGGATCTTCTGAACGATATCGGGCGTTTCGTTTTTAACGACTGGTGGATCTCTATACCCATCATCTTGTGCTCTGTACTGACGATTGCCGTCGTGGTTGACCGCTGGCTCTTCCTCAACCGCAATAAGCGCGATGTCAACAAGTTTATCGTTCGGTTGCAACGTGAGCTCGAGCGGGGCAGTCTCTCAGGGGCACGCAATCTCTCCGAGCAGGTAGGCGGTGTGATTGGCGAGGTGGCAGAGGATGGGGTGCGCCTGCTATCCATTGCGCGCGTCGATTTTGACCGGGCCTTTGATATCTCGATTAACCTCGGCCTGCGCAAACTCGAAAAACACCTCAACACCCTCGGTACGATTGGAGCGGTTGCGCCCTTTTTGGGCTTGCTCGGTACGGTCGTGGGTATTTTGCGTTCTTTCCAGACCTTTGCCGATGCCGGGGCAACCAGCAACGCACTGGCAAGTGAAATTGGCTTTGCCTTGATTGCAACGGCGGCAGGCCTGATCGTCGCTATCAGCGCGGTCGTGGGCTACAACATTTTTCTAAACTTGATTGCCCAGTTCGAAGACGATTTTCAGCTGCTCAAGCTACTATTTTTGAGTTTCACTGACATCGTGGACCTCGAGGCGGACGACGTAGAACAGTCAACCTCCATATCTCAGTAACCACTCCGCGAGAGGTACCCTCATGGCAGCACTAGGACCGGGAGCACGCAGTGGACGTCGTGGTCGTGGCGGCTTTACAGAAATCAACATTACGCCCCTCACGGACGTCTTTCTGGTACTCGTGATCATTTTGCTGATCACAGCACCCCTGATCCAAAACACAGGTTTAAAAGTAGAGTTGCCGACCTCCGCATCGGACGACAAATCCGATCAAAAGAAGTCGCTGATTGTGGCTATCGATAACCAGGGCAAGTTTTCCGTCAACGGCACAGTCGTCGCTGAGAACGACCTGCTCTCAACCCTGCGTAAAGAAGCCCAGACATCCGGCCAGAAGGTTCTGATTGTGCAGGCAGACGCGGACGCCCGCCAGAAAAATGTCGTCAAGGTCATGGACGCTGCCCGTCAGGCTGGTCTTGAGCGCCTTGTCGTTGCGACCCAACCTTCGGGCGGTTAACCAATCAGGTAGCCCGAGCGGTTAGCACCTCAAAATTGGGGGTACTTTCATTAACTAGACCCGACTCCTGTCCCTGAATGTCTCTCTGTTGTGCGCGGTCTGATAGTACCGTTGTTTAATTTTCCTAACGAGCAGTGGATCATCTCGGGAACTCTGCCAGTAGACTGGGTAGCATTAGATAGGCTGGGGCGGGAAGATTTAGCATGTCTTTGCTATTAGTGTTGAGTGCAACGGTGATTGCTGCCGCTATCCTCGCGGGGATCACGTATTTCTTTAATCAAAAACGCCATACGGTTCGTAAGGCAAAACCTTATCCTCAGCTGCCACGCCATGAACTTCTGATGACGCGTGAAGAGACGATTGCCATGCTCGAAAGGCAGTTTAACAACAGCCCTTCAAGCGGCCCCGATCGCAACCGCTAACCGAGTCACCCTCAGTGCGACCTGCAATCGATCCCTTGAGCTTTCCGGACGCGGCCTTCATTGGCGACGTCTTGGTAGTGGACGTCCGAGGCCGCCATCTCGATGGTGTGGAGAAGATCACCATCAAGCCCGCACGGGGTGTGACAGCCGCGATAGGTGATCCGCTCAATAAACGCAATGGCCGTGTAGAAGTAGGACCGGAGCGACTGACCCTTACAATTCAGATCAGTTTCGATGCCGCGCCCGGCGACCGTCGCTTTTGGGTTGAGTCTGCCGAGGGCGAGAGCAACCAACTCCTCATCACTGTGATGATGTAGTCTATCTAACCTTCAAGAATTTCAACCGTCCCTAGCCCGCCGTCCACGCGCACCCGCTGTCCGTCTTGCAACAACTGCGTCGCACCCGTCACATTCATGACGGCGGGCAGGTTGTATTCACGGGCGATAATCGCGCCGTGCGAAAGTTTTCCCCCAACTTCGCAGACAAT
>JACMIX010000350.1 GCA_014380935.1 Gloeobacterales cyanobacterium ES-bin-141
CCTTTACCCCGGTACCTTGGCATCGTTGACCTCACCACTGACGGCACGAGAGGCGGTTGTGCCCGGCTCGGGAACAATCACTACTTAGGTTACCTGGGGCTATCTGCATGTTAGAGAAGATCGGGTTATGGCTGGGCTTATTTCTGCTTGTAGGTGGACAGGTGGCCGCCCGTGACAACCCTGTACCGTCGCAGCCAACTCAAGTCAGGTTACGGTCCCCGGCACTCAAAGCGCACCGTATCAGCCTGGTCAATGGCAAGACCTTCAACCTCAACTTGGCTGAGGGGTTCGCAATCAAAGTTGCAGCCCAGGGCCTGAAGCGCGTCCGCTTTATGGCGAAGAGTCCCGACGGTCGGCTATTCCTCACCGATATGTTCGACCTCACGGACAACCGCAAAGGCAAAGTTTACATCCTGAGCGGATTTGATCCCCAGAAGGGCCAATTTCGCACCGTAACGACCTATCTGAGCCAGTTGCGCAACCCTAACAGCATTGCCTTTTACACCGATAAAGACGGCGTTCAGTGGTTGTATCTGGCCCTGACCGACCGACTCCTGCGCTACAGGTACACGAGCGGCGAGAACGCTCCCTCAAACCCACCCCAGGTACTCGCCACCTTCCCTGACTACGGCCTGAGCTACAAGTACGGTGGCTGGCATCTGACCCGTACCGTCACCATCGGGCCGGACGAAAAAGTCTACGTATCGGTGGGCAGCAGTTGCAACGCTTGTGAAGAAAAAGAAGCAATCAGAGCCACAATCCTGACGATGGATCCGGACGGCGCGAACCCACACACATTTGCGCGCGGACTGCGCAATGCGGTTGGCCTCAAGTGGGTTGGCTCGCAACTCTACGCTACTGACATGGGAGCCGACCATCTTGGTGATGACAAGCCCGAGGATAGGCTGTACACCATCGCCGACCAGAAGAATTATGGCTGGCCCTACTGTTACGAATACAACTCTCGAGTCTACACCGACCCCAAATTCAACCACACGGGCAGCAAATTCAACTGCGCACAGGTACCTTCCGCCTACGCAGCATTTCCCGCCCACAGTGCAGCCCTGGGCCTCGAATACTTCGACGCGTCCCACACACCCGAGTTGAGCAAAGCTTTTCTGGTCGCCTTGCATGGTTCAGGAAAGCGCCGTTTGGGCCGAGGTTACGCGCTTGTACGGGTGCAAAAGGGCCTGCCCGTACAGGAGTTTATCAATGGGTTCTGGCAGAACGGCACGGTGTACGGTAGACCCGCTGATGTTTTGAGCATTGGCACAGACCAGTTCCTGTTCACAGACGACCATGCGGGAGTGGTCTACTACGTTTTCAAACAAACATGATCTATGAAGAGCAAATGCAATTCTTGTCGCTGTCCTATCGCTTAATCCAGTCTTAATCCCGCGATAGTAGCCTGAGTGGCGTTGGCATGCATATTTAGGTCTCCAATGTTCAACCGCCGCTCAGTCCTGAAGGGTGCCCTCGCGGCCCCGGTACTCCTGCTTGCTTCTCGTCCCGGCCATTCCCAGGCCGCCACGGTTTTCACCACGGATTATGGCGTTGCCTCGGGTGATCCCCGCCCCGACCGCGTTGTGATCTGGACGCGAGTCCCCGAGGCATCCCAAGCGGGAGGTTCCCCAGTCACGGTGGACTACGAAGTTGCGACATCGGAAACCTTTGATTCAGCCACTATCATCGTTCAGGGACAGTTCACCACCGACACCGATATCGACTACACCGTCAAGGTAGTGGTGAGCGGCCTGACTCCCGCCACCCGCTATTACTACCGCTTCCGGACCACCACGGGCTACCAGAGCGTGACCGGGCGGACCCGGACCGCTCCGGCAACGGACGCCTCACCCGAGGCAATCCGCTTCGCCTACGTCTCCTGCCAGGATTACACCCAGGGCTTCTACACGGTCTACGCGAGCCTGGCGGAGGAAGATCTGGATTTTTGTGTCCATCTGGGTGACAACATCTACGAAACAGGTGCAGCAGGCTTTCAAGAAGGTCAGGTCCGTGAGGACACGATTGGTGGCGGGGAAGCAGACGAGCTTTCCGAGTACCGCCAGAAGTACCAGCTCTACCTCTCGGATGCAAACCTGCGCGAGGTCCGTCGGCTTTTTCCCTGGGTTTTCCTGTGGGATGACCACGAACTATTCAACAACTACGCGGGCACCGAGACCTCCGTCGAAGTACCCCAACGCCAGCGCGACGCCTACAGGGTCTTCCTCGAATACATGCCCGTCCTGCCCGTCGTTCCACTCTCAGCTACCGACCCGCCCACCGTGCAACTCTTCCGGCAATTTGCCTTCGGCAATCTCCTCGAGGTCTTCGTGCTCGACGAGCGCCAGTACAGAGATGGTGTAGTCTGCCGACGTGACTTTGCCACGCTCGCGTGCCCGCAACTCGATGACCCGGAGCGGACCATGCTCGGCCGGGAGCAAAAAGACTGGCTCAAATCGAATCTGGAGAGTTCACCCGCCCGTTGGAAGGTTCTGCTCAACGAAGTAATGATGATGCGCTTCGAGGCCATCAACCTCGACCCGCGCGCGAAGGGGCGTAACCTCCCTCCCGCGATCTTCGAGTCAGCGCTGCTGGTCGATCAAGGACTCTACATCAACCTCGACGCCTGGGACGGCTATCCGGCGGAGCGCACCGAGTTGCTCGAGTTCATCGCCGACCGGCAAATCCGCAATGTCGTCGTCGCCACGGGTGACATCCATAACTGCTACGCCGGTGTGTTGCGCCCCGATTTCAGCGATGTGGATAGCCCTGCCGTCGCGGTCGAGATTGTCGGGGGCTCGGTAAGTAGTGCGGGCCTGTACGAACTGTTGGGGGATGTGGACCTGACCGAACTCGGGAGCCTGATTCTGATGCGGGCGAGCCCCCACATCGAGTACGTAGACCTCCGGTACCACGTCTACACCAAATTCGTCGTCACACCCGAGCAACTCGCCGTCACCTACGTCGCGGTCGACACGATTGCGCAAACCACCTCGGACAGCTTCGTGCTGCAACAATTCACCATTCCGAATGGCGAGGCAAGGCTGGTTCAAAGCTGAAGAAACTGCGGATGGGGAGATTTGAACTCCCAAGGGATTGCTCCCACTAGCACCTCAAGCTAGCGCGTATACCGTTCCGCCACATCCGCACGTGAAGCTCATCCATTATCAGGAGCGGTCCGCCCAGTGTCAATTGCGACCAGGCGATTGTGATAGGATGCCGAAATTGAGCGTAGCCCACAGATGACCTTTCAAGTCGGCGACCGGGTCCGGGTCGTCTTCGTCATCACCCGCTTTCACTGCACCTCCCTCCAGTACCGTGCAGGCTCGGTCACAGCCCGCCTCGAGCCCGCCGAGGGTCTCGCGCAGGTCATCTACGAGGTCAATCTGGGCGACCAGTACCCGCGCCGGTACTTCGCCGAGCGCCACCTCAAACGTGACAAGCCAAATGCGAGCACCCAGGAGCAACCGTGATCACGTTGAGCGGAAAAAAAGCCCTCGTAACCGGCATCGCCAACAACCGTTCGATTGCCTGGTCGATTGCCCAAAAACTGCACGAAGCAGGGGCGAGTCTGGCCATAACCTATTTGCCGGACGAGAAAGGCCGCTTCGAGTCCAAGGTCCGCGAACTCACAGCCCCCCTCGCCCCGGAGATTTATGCCCCCTGTAATGTGCAGGACGACGCCCAGATAGCAGAGCTCTTCGAGACCATCACCCGGAAGTGGGGCAATCTCGACATCTTGATCCACTGCCTGGCCTTTGCCAACCGCGACGACCTGCAGGGGCCTTTCAGCCAGATCGGGCGCGAAGGTTACAGTCTCGCCATGGACGTAAGTGCCTATTCACTCATCGCCCTGTGCCGGGCCGCCCTACCCCTCATGGGTCCGGGCAGCAGCGTGGTGACGCTCACCTACATCGGTGGAGTGCGGGTGATGCCCGGCTACGGAGTGATGGGTAGCGCCAAGGCCGCCCTGGAGGCAAACACCCGTTACCTGGCATCAGACCTGGGCAGCCGGGAAGTACGGGTCAACGCCGTCTCGGCAGGACCAATCCGCACCCTGGCCGCGTCCGCCGTCAACATCCACGAAGCCATCCACAAGACCGAGGCCGTCTCGCCCCTCAAACGCTCCGTGACCCAGGCAGAAGTCGCCAATGCCGTCCTGTTTCTATGCAGCGACCTGGCAAGTGCCATCACCGGTCAGACCCTCTACGCCGACTGCGGTTTCAGCATCGTCGGGGGTTGAGGTGTCACCGCTCCTGGTTGTACTCAGCACGGTTCCCGACGCTAAGACGGGTCTTGCCATTGCCCGAAGCTTGGTTGAAGCGCGTCTTGTCGCCTGTGCCCAGATCCTACCCGCCATGACCTCGGTGTACATCTGGGAGGAAGCCGTGCAGAGTGAGACAGAACACCTGCTCATCCTCAAGGTTCCCTCGGCGGGGTACCTACAACTCGAAGCCGCGCTCAGGCAACTGCACCCCTACGAAGTGCCCGAAATTATCGCCATAGAAGCGTCCCGAGTAGTGGATAGCTTCCTCGTCTGGGCAACAGGAGCCGCGAGCAGCACTACGCCCAACGCCTAAAACTTCGAGGTGAGACCCACTCGGAAGTTGGTGCCCGGGGCCGGACCACC
>JACMIX010000351.1 GCA_014380935.1 Gloeobacterales cyanobacterium ES-bin-141
TGAGTAGCCTGAGAATAGTCGGGGCCACATCGATATTACGAACCTGTACGAAGTCCACCCCGGCGCGGATGTTCGGTCCGGCGGCATAGAAGATGGCACTCATGAGCGGCTGTTGCGACTCGTAGCCATGTGCTCCGTAGAAGTTGGGTACTGAGAGGACGGGGGTTGTAGAGACGGGGTCTCCCAGGCGCTGGACGACTGGAAACTGGGCGCCGTCGAAGTTGTAGCCCTGCTTGAGGATAGCGAAGACGTCGCCCGAATCCTGGCCGATGACCGGATTGGTAGCGGTGCCGACTGGCTCCTCGCCACGGGTAGGCCGGGGGACAATCAGGTCAAAGACAGCCTTGCGACCTTCAAGCGAGTAATTGTAGTTGGGGTTGGGGTCCACGAATCCTGCCAGAGCACTGATAACTTGCTTCTGGAGGGTGGTGTACTCGGAAGGACTCACGGTCCCGCCCGCCTCGCGGCCCTGGAGGTTGATGTAGATATTGGCGGCGGGACCCGTGGTCACGGCGCGTACTTTGGTCGAGTCGAAACCACTGTTAAGCAGCAGGGTGTTGATGCTGACCGCTGTGTGGAAGGGAGCCATACCGTGGTCTGAGACTACGAAGATGTTACTGTTCGGTACGCCCTGGCTGTTGGTACCGACTGCATCGATAACCCGCTGGACGGCGTTGCTCGCGACCTGGTAGGCCGTTTGTAGATAACCTGCGTAGCGGGTTATCTTGGCCGGGTCTTGACCCGCACCGATGGAGGTGGGGTCCGTGAAGGTGGTAGGTTGGCGTGCGTCGGTCAGGGTGAACTGGTGACCTGAGCCGTCCGGTTGCTCGATGTAGATCATGGCAAGGTCGGCGTCGGAGTTCTGGCTGATCGCCCGCAGTCCGACCCTGGTCTGGTAATCGACAAAGGTCCGCACCAGGTCCTGGTAAATGGTTTCAAGTTCGAGATCAGAAAAATCGGTAAATCCGGGGCTGATGCGCTCGACGATGCGGAAGTCCGGCTGGGGAGCCCAGAAGCCGACGTTGTTGTTGATGTCGTCAACACTTGCGAGCACGGGTGTGTTGCGCGGGATGTGGTTGACCGCGTAGCGCGTGAGCCGGACCGTGGCGAGGTCGGGGGCGAGGGTGCTCACATAAAAAGCCGTCCCGTCCTTGTCGGGACTGCCCTCCAGGTAAAAGCGGCTGGAGGTCTGGTCACTCGCACGGACGTAGGCGGGACCCGTCGAAGGCAAAGCGAAAGGACCAGGCTGAATTCCCTGGGCCGCATCAAAGAAGACGAGCGTGTCGTAGTTGGCCGTGCTGTCATCGGTGGTGTCGAGAGCAGCTACCTGGATGGTGTAGGGAATCTCGTCCACGGTGAAACTTTCGAGTGGAGTCGTCTTCTGCCGGACGGGACTGAAGGACGTCTTGCCCGCGGCTGCGAGCTGGTTGGTTGTCGAACTGGGAGCCGGACCAAAATCTGCCCCAGTCAGGGTGAAACCGGTCGCTCCCACCCCTCCAAAGGTTCCGAAGGGTACCGTGTAATCGACTGTCCGCACACTGGCAGGCTGAATGAGGGCACCGCTGGTCGGCTCGATGACATCGACGCCGTCTCCACCCGGCCAGGTAGCGGTGACAACCCGTTTCCCGGCCGCCCGCAGCGTGACCCAGAGTGGTTCAGCTGTCGGGTTCGGGCTCACGGTCGGTCCCTGCACAGAGTAGCCACCGATGGGAGCGCCGAAGCCGCTGACGTTGCGGCTGAACTCGCTTGCCACCAGGTGAAAGGAGTTGGCGATGATGTCGTTGTTGGCAGCCGATGAACCGGTAGCAATGGCGATGTGGCTCGCAGCGGTCACTGATGGCGTGATCGTCACGTTCTTCTGAGCTGCAATACCTTGGGTATTTAGTAGACCGAGACCGTTGTTGGGACTGAGTACACCGCTCTCAAGGTACTGATTGACCACCGAGGGCACCGCACCGTCGAGCGAGATCAAAATTACCTTCGGTGCCGCGAAGGCCGATGTAGCTGTCACCAGCGGCAGGGCCACCGACAACAGGGTTATTGCAACTGGGGGAAGACGCTTCATCGAGTTAGCACTCCAGTGATGGACCGTCGGCATTGTTGCAGAAAAGCTTTAAGGAAGGGTCAAGATTGGCTTAAGCCAAAATTAAGGTGAGGTGGATTTGCCTATTCAACCGGCAGACTGTTGACTGGGTCTGGCAAATGCGCAAACTGGAGGCTAGATGCCGACGGGAGTGCGTTATGAGCCAATCCAGGGTTGCGGTAGTGTTGGGGGCGGGTCCGGGACTCGGGGCCGCTGTTGCTCGCCGTTTTGCGCGTGAAGATTTCGCAGTCGGGCTGATGGCCAGGGGCAAATCCGACCAGATCCAGCAGGAGATCGAGGACTCGGGAGGCAAAGCTGTTTGCATCAGTACGGACGCGAGCAACCCGGACTCGGTGGCATCGGCATTTGCCCAATTGCGTGAACAACTAGGCCCTCCCGAGGTCTTCGTCTACAATGCTGGTCTCTTCGAAGTCAAAGGCATTCTCGAACTTACACCCGAGCGCTTCGAGCAGTGCTGGCGGGTCAACTGTCTCGGGGCTTTTCTGGGTGCACAGCAGGTCCTACCAGCCATGGTCGAACGCAAGCAGGGCACTATACTCCTCACTGGTGCCACGGCCTCTCTCAAAGGCTCGGCGCGTTTTGCAGGCCTTGCCGTGGGTAAGTTTGGGCTACGGGCACTGGCCCAGTCCCTGGCTCGGGAGTTCGGTCCCCAGGGCATTCACATCGCCCACATCATCAACGATGGCATCATCGATACTCCAAGGGTGCGCCAGATGGCACCGGAGCGCGACGCGCACACGATGCTGTCACCGGAAGCCATTGCCGAGACGTACTGGCAACTCCATAGACAAGATGCCAGCGCCTGGACCCTGGAACTCGACTTGCGGCCCAGTGTGGAAAAATTCTAAGCTGCCAGGCTGTACGACTGAAGAGCCGGGTGGGCGAGGGCTGGCTGTACCTACCTGCTACAGACTGATTGACGAAGAAGTTAATCAGCCTTCTCTTTAAAAACGGATTCTTGTTCTTTTGAGGCAGCAGTGTCCACGGGTAGCCAATCAGCACTTTCAAGTGATGGGGCTGTAGTCTGGCTCTCGATGGCCGGGTGTATTGGATACCCGGCGTGAGTCCGGCTCAGTAGAACGCCGAGCGCTCCGCTCAGCAACGCTGCCACAGAGGAGAGGTGCAGGTGCAAGAAAACACCGGAAAAAGGCTGGAACGGTATCGTTCCATTTGAAACAACCATCTGAAGCTGTAACAGCGAAAACATTAGTGAGAACAGCACAGTCGGGGCCGCAATTGCCGAGGCGAGTATCCACAGATGCAGGTTCTTGAACCGCGTCAACCGCCCGCATCCGTAGCCGACCACTCCGTATACAGCTATGGCTGGAATAACGTAGAGCAGAGATTCGGGTGAACCGTGCCAGTTCAGGGACGGCACAGACTCGACAAACAGGTCGTACAGTTTGTGGGCACCAATATGGGCAAGTATGCTTGTCACTCCGATCACGAACACAGACGGCAGGTGAGATTTCAATTCTTCGAGCAGGGTTTTCCCGGCCTGTTGTCCAGTTTGGGGTCCACGCATCGCAACCACCTGATAAGTCTCATTCCGGGAGTATAGCCGAGGTGGGCTGTGACGGCACCGGCTGCCGGAAGTACAAAGTAGAGGTCAGGCAGCCCTGCCCGGAACCGGTTTCTACTGCCAGGGCGATACATGAGCGCGTCTAAGTAGCTTACAACCGACCAGTAACCTCGTCTTAGGAGGGGCATGTAGTGTCAGAACGGGAGCCAGGACTGGTCGAGCAGGCTTTGAACAAAGCCGTAGAGGATGGGCTGTCTGCCCAAGTTCAGCACGTCGAGGAATTACAAGTACACGTTGAGACTGATCCTTTGCAATTATTGGGCGGTGGTGTAGAAACGGTTTCGGTGCAGAGCCGTGGAGTGGTGGTGAACGAGGACCTGCGCGTTCAGGAGATGGAACTCCATACCGAGAGCGTTGTGGTCAACCCCCTCAGCGCCCTGTTCGGCAAAATCGAACTTCGGCAATCCACTGATATCACCAGCCGCGTGGTCATGACCGAGCAGGACATCAATCGCCTGCTCGATTCACCTTACATCCGGGGTAACCTGCAAGACCTCCGGGTGCAGGCAAGCGGCCAAGTCACCGGAGCCGCTGTGCAGCAGATGGAATTGTTCATGCCGCAGAGTGGCAACCTTGTCCTCGACCTGCACCTTCAGTTGCAAAGCGGTCAAACCGAGCGCTTCGTCCTGACCATCACACCCTGTGGCGGAAGAGACGGCAAGGTGCAACTGGGAGGTATCCACATCAAGCTCGGCGCGGTGTCACTGCGGGTATGCGGCTTTGAAGTAAGCGAGGAGAAACTGACGGTACTAACGGAGATCGGCTTTGACCCTTCCGAGCAAGATCTGCCAGCACCGGACCCCAGGATGACAATCCACACTGGTAGCCTCATCCTCGGCAGTCTCGAA
>JACMIX010000352.1 GCA_014380935.1 Gloeobacterales cyanobacterium ES-bin-141
CCGATGTGCAGGTCGCCGTTGGCGTAGGGTGGGCCATCGTGAAGGATAAACACGGCACCCGGATTTTCCTGGGCAAGGCGCTCGTAGAGGCCCTGTTCTTCCCAAAACTTTTGAATCTCCGGCTCTCGTGTCGCCGCATTCGCGCGCATCGCAAAGGCCGTCTTTGGCGTGCGGACGGTGTCTTTGTAATCAACTCTTGGGGTGGAGCCCGGCTCGGCGGTCTGGGTCACGGTCTGTCACTGAGTCCATATTCAGTCCAGTCTACAAAAAAGTGTACCGGGATAGGCTATCCGTCATGACTGCCCCTGTAACTGTCACCGCGCAGGTAATACCGCTCGATGAAACGCCGATAGACCGATTAAGATGCGCGAGATCAACTCGTAGAGGCCGTAACCCCCTGCGCAAGCAATTTTAGCAAGTACTTGCATCCGGAAGGCACCCCGTACAGTGGCACCGCGAAGTGCACCCGAGCGCTGAGGAGCTGATCTCGGTTCAGATGTTGCTCTCATCAGGGCTTGTACAGGTAAAAAGCTGCCTGATCCCCAACACCTTCGTAGTTCAGTTCGGTGGCTTTCGCCCGAAATTGTTTGACTTCGCTTTTGGAGAAAATAGAATGTTCGGGGTTCTGATAGTAGGAACGTTTGTCTTGCAGTGGGATGCCCCGCTTGTACTGTTCGCTACCAAGAAACTGAAACTCTGTGGAATCATACACAATTGCGCTTACCTGAAAATTCGCTCGCTCAGCGAGCAACTTCAGGCTACTAGGAGTATGGAGGTATAAAAGCCTAGGAGCATCTAACTGCACCCAGTCCACTCCATACATCTGCCAAGCGTAAGACGAAACGAGCGGTACGCGCACCAGGGCGTACCGCTGCGGCCGCAGGACCCGGTACACATCTTTGAGTGCCCCGAGTGGATCTACCACATGCTCAAATACATGGTGAAGCATGACGAAATCGAACGTCTGTTCCACATCCGAGAGGTTTCCTTTGTAGATGTGCACACCGTTGCTGTAGTGCAGGTCAGCCTGAATGTAGGGATCAATACCTGTTAGTTGGGTAAAGCCGTGCTCCCTTAGTTCAAGAAGTAACCCACCGCTGCCGCAGCCTACATCGAGAATTTCCGAGGTGAGTGATGTACCCGCTTTCGAAGTCCATTCGATAAACTGACGCGGCTTGAAAAAATTGGATACTACCGCGCCAACTAGATTTCTGCTGCCGAGGTGGTGTTTTGACTGCTGTCGCTTTAGAAAATATTTGAGGCCGCCAATCTGTTGACAGTGTTCTTCGCGGAACGAATAGTAACTATCAGGGTAATAGTTACTCAAGTTGTCAGGCATGTTCTCAATTTGTAGACAGCCACACGCATTACATTGAAAGTACCGGAATTCATCTTTCATTCCGAACATCATTTCGCGGGCTACAGTATGTATGTTGCCATCAGCATTGCTACACACGCGACACGTTAGCACACTTCAACCCCTAGCAGAATTTGTGGACAGCTTGCGTAGAATGAGGAAATGCGCCGCTGAGGTGGACCAAGTTTCCTCAGATATAGAGTAAGCCGAAACTGGGGCAGGAGGAAGACTGCCATGACCACCAATGAGCAGCCCGTGTGTTCAATTGCTTCTCAACTAGAAAAACATGCGCGACGAGCATCTCGTCGTCGCCCGCTCACTAATCGCCCGCTAACCGCTTCTGGCGTCGACCGCTTACCCGGTTACAATAATCGGCGAAGGCCTGAAAAACCGAGTGGCTGTACTCGGCAAAGCGCGGGTCCCGCCGTCGAAAAAGCGAAACAAGCAGGCGAAAATTTTCAAACAGGTGCCACAAAGAGGCCGTCCAGCGCTGAGGCACCGGGAAGGCCTCTTTAAAAAAATACAGGCCGTTGCGCGCGCAGTAGTAGACCACATCCGGGTGCAGCCGCTCGGCACGGGTCGTGCCGGCTGAACCCCCTTCTTTGTGCCACAGCACCGACCCCGGTACATAAACGGTCCGGTAGCCGGCCTTTTGGATGCGCAGGTTCCACTCGACATCTTCACAGTACAAGAAATATGTCTCGCGCATCAGTCCCACCTGCTCGATCAGAGAAGCCCGAAAAAACAGGCTGCAGCCAGTGACGAAGGAAACGTCTTCCAGGCGATCGTACTGGCCGCTGTCGGCTTCGAGGTGGCCGCGGTGGAAGGATTTGCCCTGCCAAAAGTCGATCTGCCCTCCGGCAAACACCAGGCGGTCAGGGTCATCCATCGAGCGGATCTTGGAGCCTGCAAGACCGATGCCCTCGTCTTTTTCCACCGCCTCGACCAGGGCCTCCAGGGCTCTCGGATCGACGCAGGTGTCGTTGTTGAGAATCCACAGATAATCGGCTCCTCGCTCAAGGGCGTAGGCGACGCCGCGGTTGTTGCCGCCCGCGTAACCCAGGTTGTCGCCGGTCTGCAAAAATGCTAAATCTGGAAACCGTGCGCGCAGAACTGCCTCAGAACCATCGGTCGAACCGTTGTCGATGAGCAAAATACGATAGTTTGAATAATGCAAATGGAGCAAAGACTCGACGCAGCGAACGGTGTACGCGGGGGAGTTCCAGTTGAGAACCAGAATATAAACCAGCGGTCGGACCATCGAAATTATTCAGAATTATGGTCACTGCCAGACTTTATCATAATTGCTCGCTTTCTGACCCGCCGCCCAAGCGTTGTACAATGCGATCTGCAGTCGGGATGGCCGCTGAAACCGAGAAATTGTGGGTGCCGATGCAATTCTCTGGCCAGTATTTTTAACGGGAAACGCCCAGGATGAAGCAAGACACCAACGGGAGTCGGGCAGGAAGCATTCTGCTCAATGCCTCCTCCCTTATCGCCGCGAACTTCCTCACCCGGATTGTCACCGTGCCGATCACGGCCCTGCTTCTGCGTACCATCGACGAGCAGGCCTTCGGGCGCTATTCGTACCTGATTGCGTTCGTCTCGATCTTCTCGGCGGTGGCAAACCTGGGGCTGCCCAACTACGTCGGGCGTGAGGCCGTCCAGCAACCCGAGCGGGCCCCGCAGCTGCTCAAGACCGCCTACTTGCTGCAACTAGTCTTCAGCGCTGTCGCGATGGCGGCGATTGTCGGGGTGGGGGGACGAGACTGGTTGATGGTGCTCAGCGGCTTGGGCATGGTGAGCGGGGCTACTGCCACGCTCTTTTTGTTTTTGATGAACGGCCAGCGCAGATCCTACCTCAGTGCCGGGGTGCAGTTCATCGCGACTGTGTTCAACACTCTGGGCACGCTGTTTGTGATCTTCATCGCCCCTACCGTCGATGCCCTCCTCTGGGTCTACGCGCTCACCGGGGTGCTCACCCACATCCTCAGTTATCTGGTCATGGTGCACTATTCTCCTGAGTTGAAGTTTCAGCCCGGCTGGCCGCGCTGGGCCGACTACCGGGCTATCTTCGTCGAATCGCTGCCTTACGTTTTTCTGCTCGGCTTCTCGACGCTGTACTTCCGGGTGGGCGTCGTGCTGCTTGAGACCTGGAGCACCTACACCGAGATTGCCCTTTACTCGGCAGCTTTTAAGTTTGTCGAATTGGTGCTGGTGCTGGTGAGTGTCTTCGCCGGGGTCTTCTTTGCCGAGTTCTCGCTTATCTACGCCCAAGGCGGCCAGGAGCTTGAGCAATTCATGCGGCGGGGGTTTCGGGCGATGGTGCTTTTGTCGCTGCCGATCGGGGCAGTGCTCTCTTTTTGTGGGCACGATATTCTCTATCTCTTTTACGGAAGCAAATACCTGGCAAGCACGCCGATGCTTCAGGTGCTCGCCTGGACAACCATTTTTTTGTTTGCCCGCAGTTTGCAGACTTGTCTACTGCAGGCTTGCAACCTCGTGCGCATCCAGGCTCTCGTTTTTGCCGGCAGTTCGCTGCTGGCGATTGGTCTGAACTGGGCGCTGATTCCCCGCTACGGGGGGGTGGGGGCGGCGGTGGCGACGCTGCTGTGCGAGGCGTTCAACTGGGCAGCCTTTTCATACTTTCTGCGCGCCCGGCTTGGCATCGTGCTTTTGGAGCGTTGGGTACCCCCGGCGGCTATCGCGTTTGCATCGATGTGCGCGGTGCTGTGGCTAGGGCCTGCCCTTTGGCTGAGAGTAATCCTCGGCCCGCTTGTTTTCGGCTTGGTCTTTTGGGCTTCAGGCGGAATCCAACCCGACGACGCAGCCCTCTTCAAGCGGCTGGTGACCAAATTGGGCCTCAAAGACGCTTAGAGACGTCCTGAAAAAGCTCAACCATTTGCCGGGCGCACTGCGACCAGCAAAAGCGTCCA
>JACMIX010000041.1 GCA_014380935.1 Gloeobacterales cyanobacterium ES-bin-141
GAAGTGGCGAGCCTCTTCGCCTGGAGCGCTCAGCCCCCTTCGACTTTGCGGGTGGGACGAACATGGACCCGACCATTACTCAGGCCAATCCCTTCGACACCCGTACCCTGACGAACGGTACCCACACGATCACGGCAACCTTTGCCCGCACCGACGGTACCTTCCGCACTATCACCTCGACCTTCACCGTCAGCAACTGACCCTCGAGGCGGTAACTAGAAAGGGGCAGTGTTTGACATCCTTGTATGTTCTTGATGTCGAGAGTCTTCTCGATAAAATCTACTCAGGGCAACCGGAGTAGGCGGGGACCGGAACGCTGTTGACATCCTTTGGCTACGCGCTCGCCGGAGAGAAGAGCGTCCGCCCCTCGTACTTGTTCCTTAAGACCGGACGGTATCTTAAGACAATTCGCGCTATTGCTCTTGCATGCACAAGGACGGTCCGAACCAGTGCTTACTCCATGCCGCTCTGTGCTCATACTCGACAGGAGGAGTTTCCATTGACTGAGGCTTGGGTATTGATATTGCGAAGCTGTCCTTAGAAACGCTTTGGATGGCCCGGGGAAAGCTACCTCCTCGATATCGCCTCGGAAGAATCTGGAAACCCAAGTACCGTAGGGACCCCCCGAAAATTGACGGTCGTAGGCGCATCGTAGGCGGGCTGTCCGTCACGATGTGCTTAACCTAGAAAGTCCAGAGGACGGCTCATATTCGCCGCAAACCCCAGAATGCCAGGGTCGCGGTGGGCATAGAGCAAAGTTCCCTGACCATCGAACAGATAGGTCGCTCCCCGTTGGGTTAAATAAGTAGCGTCCGGCACATAGAGCGGCCAGTGGCTCAGTACCTCGGTCATGTTGCGTAGTCTCAGCGTGGCCAGTTCAATCGGGCGCTGGAATCCCCGGCCAAAAAGCGAGAAACTTTTGCCCTTCAAGGGCGGCAGGGGACCTGCTTTGATGATCTCTTCATCGGCAATCAGTTGGAGGGAACGGCGGTCGCCCAGATACCCACGCAGCACCTCAGCCAGTGTGCCTGGACTGCCCAGACCCGCGCACATGAGCATCAAATTCACCCAGGTGCATTGCCCCGCGGACAAACCCGGTACCTTAAGCTTGAGCCCCGCATACAGGCCAAGCTCGTGATGCAGTTCTGCTGTCGGATCGACAAACAAATCTTGTTCTGGGAAGCCCGTATACTGGCAAAACTTTTGCCCAGAAGCACGATTGCCGATGCCAACGGCCCGCACCCGTACTCCGGAGCGCTGTAGAAGTTGCCTTTCTCTGTGCAACCACCAGGCGTATTCCAGGCTGTCGAAATCTCCCAGTTGCGACCAGATCAGGACTAGATTCTGTCGATAAGCACTCAAATCCTCGCTCAGAATTGGCACGAAGGCACCATCAATGACACGCTGACGCTTGGTTTGCTGCAAAAAAATGAAAATCTCTGATGCTTCAAGAAACAACTCTTTGCCCTGCATGGTAGTTCATGAGCCTGTTATCAGGTTAAATGTGCTCACCACATGGTCAACGAACTCGACTGTTCAGGCGGACCCGCTGCGCCCTGTTCGAGGTATTCAGTTCAAGCAAATCCAGTACGTCCGCTCAGAACGGGTACCCGATGTCTCACTGGAAATCGCCATCTTACGGTCTTTTCGCGGCTACACCTCTGGTGCCGGTGACGCTCTCAACCGGTACTACTACAGCAAAGTGGATTTGAACGATGACAGCCAGCCTGACGCTCTGGTGTACCTGGTCGGTCCTTACTTCTGTAACCCGAGTGGTTGTCCCCTGCTAATTTTTCAATCCGTGAACCTAGATTACAGGCTGATCGGCAAGGATCTGGATTACGCTTTTGTTCGCTTCGGGCAAGACCGCTACAGTCTCGGGTCGAAGGTCCCAGCTAAAGCACTTATTACTGGCAAGGCTGTAGCCGATAATGTTGCTCCAGAAAACGGCATCGTGCTGAAACCTCTCTAGAATGATCCTTCTCGAGTAGCGCTACATCTGGACATAAAAAGGCAAGCGGACGGGTGGCTTGCGGGTCACGTCTGAGAAGGTGCGGGCCCCTCGCCGCTCAGTGGTGCTCAACGTGAGACGGGGTGACGCGATTGCCTCAGGTGTAATCCATCCTTCAGAAAGCAGGATGCGTATAAACCGCTCTCCTACCCGCTCATCGGGCGGCGGTGTACGCCACAGGTTGGTGACCACACACGTTCGGTCCTGGTCACTAATAAGCCGATCAATATCTTCGTAACAGGTATCAGAGACGATCAAATCAAACTGACGGCGGGCCAGGAGTTCTACGAACGCCTGGAGCGGTGCCGCCCGTTCGGCATAGATAACTTCGTGAATCAGGGGATCACCCTCCAGGAGTTCCCCTCCAGGCGCGAAGGTCAAGACGGTCAGCCTTGCCCGGTTGTGCGAACGCCCCAGGGCTTGAATAGCTCCCAGCGCAATCACGACATCGCCAATCCCGCCCAGTGGTTCTACAAACAGGATCGCACGCACACAACGCCTCGTAAATCGCCCTGATCTTAAATGCCCACCCAGGGCCAACACTGTGAGTGAATCGGCAGCGTTGGCCCTGGGTAGGCATTCTCTTCAAAGGAGCGTTGCTAGTCCTCGAGAACTTCGCGGATGCGGCGCTCGAGCAAGTCGAGGTCGATGCCGCCCTCGTCGCGCATGATGCGACGCACGGTCGTGTTGACATTGCCCAGGTCCATCAGCAAGTCGCGCAGGATCTCCTGCTGCTGACGGGCCTGCACAACTTCGTGAGGCTCCTGCACGAGGTCACGCACGATGGAGTCCTCCGCCCGTGAGGCAATAACCGGGTCGGATTGGCCCTGAATATGCACGAATGTACGGCGGCCTGGACCGCGGTCTTGCTCAATTGGTACTACCGCAGTCACCTGGTCTGAACGCACGTATTTGCCAAACCCTAAAGGTACCAGGGTTGATGCTTGGATCTTCAAATTGCTTCTCCTTGAACTGTGTTGAAAATTGATTGACCAACAGCCAACTATGCCATCGTTTACTATCAGCAGCTCACATGCAGAGAGCAAAAGATGGGCAGGCAGCTTTGTCCTGACCGCGGTTTATTGGGCTTCCAGATTCGGTCGCAAACGGCATCTATTTCTAAGGTCTGCTCGGGAAACTCTACCGGCGGAGGACCTGAGATTATTGGCTCTATACGAGGAATTAATTTGCTTCACTTCCTAATTATAACCTCGCAGTCTGTCCACTGCCCACAAAATTGGTTAAACCATGCCAAAATTCACCCGACGCTATTATTATA
>JACMIX010000042.1 GCA_014380935.1 Gloeobacterales cyanobacterium ES-bin-141
CAGATCGGCACCCCACCGAGGTTGTACAACCAGGTTCTGGCTAAAATCGCGACGTCTATGGGCAACACTGAAGCCGAAAATGCCCGGATGTTTGGGCTGGCCAATGCGGCAATGGGTGACAGTGGCATCTACTCGTGGCGCGACAAATACGATTATGATTTGTGGCGTCCAGTGGTTGGTGTTCGCGAAGACGACGTAAACTCCGTTGGTCCGTCAGTCACAGATGCAGTCGCCGGCAGGAGTATCGTGCCGCCGTGCGACCCATTCTGGCTACCGCTTGGCCGCCCGGCCTCGAATAGGCTTGGCGAATTTTCGAGGACGCCTGATTTTCCGGCGTATCCTTCTGGTCATGCAACATTCGGCGCTGCGGTGTTAGAAACGGTGCGTCTTTTCTACCAGGAGAAAGATCCGACTACCTATTCCTATGCGGTTGATGAAGAGGACAATATTGGCTTCACCTTTGTCTCCGATGAACTGAATGGCAGCACGCTCGACCCCGATGGTAGCCGACGCTCGCGGCACAACCGCAAGTTCGATAGCGTAGCCGCAGCGATGTACGACAATTCGATCAGCCGTATTTATCTCGGTGTCCATTGGCGGTTTGATGGTACGTCGGGCTACTCGGTCAAAGAAATGCTCGAGGCGACGGACCGGATCGGGGGCGTTCCGCTGGGCCGGGATATCGCCACGCAAATCTTCAACGGCTTCCTTCAGCCCCTGCCCTAGCTGAACGAACCAATGGGCATTACTCTTTTGTGTGATGCCTATTGGGGTTGAGTGCTGATTCTCGACTCTATTGCAAAACCGGGTGTCTTTGCGCAGCTGCTTTGCACGGTTTCTTACACGCGCCCCTGACCATCATCTGCTGGCCTTCTGTTCGAAGATCGTAGCTCGATGGTTTCGGGAAGGCACTATTCAGTTCGGTGAGCTTTCCTACTTCGCTTAGGGGCTTGATTCCAGGCCAGATACGATGGAGTGATGGAACTCGGGGCGTCCAATGTCGGATGATCAATTCTTCAACCCCCTCAACTGGTCGAGTGGCTCGGATGCCGAGTCGTCACAGGTGATTCGCGAGATTGCTCATGCGGAGTCGCGTTCAGTGGCGCAGGTAGCGGTGGCGGCGCTCAAGCTGTACGCATCGCTGAGTGGGGATGTGCGAAATGCTCTGCGCGAACTGGAGGCGTTCAGGCATCTAGTGAATCAGATTGCACGAGTGGTGCGATCTGAGCGCTTCGATTCTGCTGCCGGCAGAGTGGCGCAGTCTTTGCCACAGAATGTATCTGTGCCTGAGGATGAGGACGCTATCCTGGCAATGGCGGTTAGTGCCGTGGATGGGACGAAGGATCGTCCTTGATCCAGAAGGAGCCTCTGTCTATCTGCCGGGTGCTGCTTGATCTCAACGTTTTTGTGGCTGACATCCTAGGAGCGACTTTCAGGAGATCCCAGTTGTCCCGGCAGCCACTTTACTAAGTGTCACACCAGTCCATTAATCCCTGGGAGGGACCGGCCTAGGATAAAGCATCCCCAACCGAGAAGGATTTATGGAGACGCTTCCATCCGGGTCGAGCCGCTTTCGTCAGGCACTCAAGCAGGAGTTGCCGCTCTGGCGCACGCGCGGTCTGATGGACGACGTGCAGATCCAGGCACTCACCGACCTCTATCGCCTCGACCTGGTGTGCGCACCGACACAGCGCAGATTTGTCAGTGTGCTGGTCTTCTTTGGGGTGCTCCTGGTTGGGCTCGGAGTATTGAGCTTCGTTGCCGCCAACTGGGAATTTATCCCGACCGCACTCAAAGTCGCATTGCTGCTCGGGGCGATGTGGGGAGCTCAGGGAAGCGGCTTTTATCTTGAGCGCAGCGGTCGTAGCCCGGCCCTCGGCCACGGCTTGATTGTGCTCGGCTCATTACTTTACGGCGCAAACATTGGTCTATTCGGTCAGATCTTTCAGTTACAGGGTGAGCTTCACCAGGCACTTTTTCTCTGGGGAATTGGCGTCCTTGCCGTGGCCTACGCCCTACCGAGTCTGCCCAATGCCGCCCTGGCCCTCGTCGTTTTGTTGGGAGGCTACCTCGATTGGAGTTGGGGCAGCAATTCTGGGACTGTGCTGCCGCTGTTGCCGGTAGTCGGCCTGGCGTTGTTCTTACCCCTGAGCTATCGGTTGCGTTCGCCTGGCTTTTATCAGTGGAGCGTGTTGCTCGCCGGGGTCGG
>JACMIX010000043.1 GCA_014380935.1 Gloeobacterales cyanobacterium ES-bin-141
AGTCCTCGGTCGCCAAAGCGTACAACGAGTTCGACGAGGACGGCACGATGAAGGATTCCCCTTACCGCGACCGAGTGATGGACGTGATGGAGGAACTGTACAAGTTCACCGTGCTTCTACGTCCCCACACGGAACATCTAACTGACCGCCACAGTGAGCGCAAGGCAAAGGAAGTGCAACAGGCACCGAGCGCCCAAAAGTGAGCTAGTTGGACATCGCACAGGAGCGTTCAAGCGCATGGAAGAACCAATTTCGCAGAACTTGTGGTGGGTCGTCCCCGGCCAGCTGGCCGGGGTCCGTAAACCCACGGCAGCAGAAATCCCTAAATTGCGGTCGAGCGGAGTGGATGCCATTGTCTCGGTGATGGACGACCCTGGGAACCTGGATCTCTACCAAAGCGTGGGGCTCACCCACCTCTGGTTACCCGTGAAGGGCGGGACGGCCCCGACACGAGAACAAATCGCAGAACTCACGGCGTTCATCCGGGAACAAAACGCCCGCGGAGCGGGCGTGGCCCTGCACTGCACCAGTGGGAGGAGGCGCACGGGGACTTTCCTCACGGCCTATCTCATCGACAGTGGCAGAACCTACGAAGAAGCATTACGAACTATCCTTACCGCTAATCCCGAAGTGGAGCTGAGGGAGGCACAGCTAGAATTTTTGCGAGAACTCGCGCGACCCTGTTAATCGAGGCGCTTTTCTAGATACTGTCCGATCATTTTTTGCTCCCCGGCCCGAGAGATGATCGTCTGCCGGGTGCGGTACTTTGTGCCGATGAGCTTTAGCTCTTCTTCGAAGACTGAGCCTTTGTACTCGGTCCTCAGCTGCATCGTGTCGGGATTAGAGAATGAGAACAGGGCCGTCACGGGATCGCTAGTCGCAAAACCCCGGTCCCGGTAGAGAATGTCGTCCAGGGCTCCAAAAAGGGTTTCGCCCGTGGACTCTTCACGACCGGACACAGTATCGGAGCTTTCCCAGCGTACATGCGCTCCGCAGGTAAGGATTGTCTCGTCGCTGAGCTGATGCAGCCCGGCCAGATGAACAAGTTCTGTGCTTCCTTGTTCTAGGAAGCGGATGGTAATCAGGCTCACCACTTCCTTGATCTTACCGTCGGGGAGGGTGTAGTAGCGTCGCTCAGAACGCCATCTACCAACCGAGCGCTGAAAAAAGTGCTCGACAAGTGGTTTTTCGAGCGTTTTCTTGAGGGGTTGAGACGACGTCACTGCTGATTACCTCCTGGAAAGTTTGTGAGCTGACGAGAGACAGCTTCAACTTTCTTAACACTAGCATCCTATGGGTCAAGGTTCCTCTTCACTGTGGAAGATTGTAAGCAGGGGACTTGTACGAGAGTCGTCCCATCGATGCAACGTTTTCTCTTGGCGGTAGGAAGCCTAATCCTCAATCAGGACTGTCGATTTGCCGGTTGGGGAGACTGACGAATCTATAGAGGCATAAGTAAACACAGCGACGGCGTACCAGTCGTCGATTCAGACTTGTCTGTTTTTGGAACCATCAAAATGGTTTGACGACGGCCAGGACAGCAATGAGGGCGAGCAGTATGAAGGGAGCCGTCGCAAGCGTGCGCTGATACGTGCTAGAGCGCGGGTCCTTCCCCTGAAGCAGGTCTCGGACGCTCCTGACCAGCACGCCGTGGACCGCGAACATCCCGAAGACCAGGGGCAGCTTGGCCATGAGCCAGCCCTGGCCGCGCAGCCAACCGGGTTCGAGCACGACCAGAGTCGTGCCGAAGACCAGGGTGGCCGTCATGGCCGGGTTCATCCAGGCGCGGATAGACTGGGCCAGCCGCTCAAAGCCGCCCGCCTGGGCAGTGTGAGGGTCGGCCTCAGCGGCGACGAGCAGACGGGTCATCGCAAACATGGCTGCCATCCAGGTGACGATGGCGATGACGTGAAAAGCCTTGATCCAGGGATAGATACTCGCTACCTCAAACATCGCTCGCCTCGCCCTGCCGGTGCAACCGCACACCGAGCACGAAGGTCCCGAAGGGCACGACCGAGGTAACAAGGGCCGGCAGAAACGTGGTGCATTCGAGGAAAGCCGCGATGTGGTAGTAATCGAGCGTGGTTTCGAACATGAGGTACCCTGAGTGCGGAACATGCTTCGGCCTGACACTGCTATTGGACGTGCCCTACTCGGTCGCAAGTTGGCAAGGGCGAAGGTCTTGCTAATCTCGGCGGCTACCTGGCGATCCTGTGCCTGTCGGTCGGTGGCAGGGCACGCTCAAGAAGCGCTTCAAACGCCGTATTCGCCCGACTGTCAGCGTCTACAGCTCTCAGGAAACGGTGTGCCGCATGGTGGCTTAGATAGATGCCGCAAAGCTCCCAAACGAATTGCTCGACGTCCAGGTCCTGACGCAAATGCTCTTGAGCGATGGATTTCTGAACGAGCAGGCTCAGTAAGCCGCGCCATTCGCTTTCCATTGCCAGGATCTTTGCCCTGACCGGACCTTCTACGTCATCGAACTCGAACAGACCGGCAGCCACGGGGCAGCCGCCCGGGAGCCCGGCTCGCTGTGCCCACCCCAACCAGTTGTGAACTAGTGCTTGCAGGCGGGGAAGCCCTTCCTCAGCAGTCATGGCCGGTTGGACGATGTTTGCCGTTGCAAATTCCGCCATGTGCCCGAGCAAACTGATTTGAACTTCCTCTTTAGAGCGGAAGTGAGCGAAGAGCCCACTTTTCGACATGCCTACTTGAGCCGCGAGGACTCCGAGTGTGACGCCAGCCAGACCCGATTGGCTCATTAATGCAAGTCCTTGCTGCAGGATGCGTTCGCGTGTTGAAGGTGATGTACTCGCCATGGGTACAAAATAGCACGACCGATCGTGCTAGGTCAAAATTTGATGTGCCGAAGCAGGCGGGAAATTGACTTCAACGGTTCAATTCAGGGTGAAATGAGTTGCTGGTAGCGCTCCAGGTCCTCGGGCGTGAGGTAGGTCGAGGGCGGTGGGGAGGTGTAGGGGGTCTGATCGGGAGTCTGGTTGAAGATGCCAAGCATCGGCACCGCCAGCGCGTCGGTCATGTTAAGCGGTTGTAGACCAAGTGCTACACCAATGGTCCGCACCATGCTCACCTGGTCGTAGAGGTCGCTTACGACCGCGCCCCGCTTGACGTATGGACCCATGGCGAAGGCAATCGTGCGAGTCGCGTCCACGTGATCGGGTCCGTCCTGGGCATCGTCCTCCACGACCAGAATCAGGCTGTTCGACCAGATGGGGCTTGCGGCAATCGTCCGAACAATGACGTCGAGGGCCGCGTCGTTCTGGGCCAGGTATTCAAAAGGCGTCAGCGCATCGGGATCGTCCCCGGCCGTGTGGTCGTTGGGCAAGTTCAGGTATTGAAACTGCTCCACGCGTCCCAGCTTGACTTTGCG
>JACMIX010000353.1 GCA_014380935.1 Gloeobacterales cyanobacterium ES-bin-141
GCCCGGACGACCCGGACGACATTGTCAGGATTGAAATTGTTGAGTCCGGCAATAATCTTTACGGCCCGTCTTGCCCGCAGGGCACGTTGGAGGATGGCAAGCATTGCTTCTGCTCCTGTTCTGAGTCCAGCTGTATTGTAAGGGATGCCTGAAAAGCAGGGCAATGAAGTACTTGAACGGTATCGTGGCAATCGTCCTTGGACTACACTGTATCAACCTCGAAGGACGATTTCGTTGCGCTACCGGCCTGATCCCGATGGACCTGCTCTTCTAGAAGTCAACACCCTCGTATGGCTTAAAGAACAACAACAACACCTCGATAGCCTCGGTCTCGATGAGTTGCGTGTGCTCACCCGCAATCGCGATTGGCTATGGCTGATGGGTGTCTGGGAGCGCTCGAGTGCGAGCCGGGCTATTGCCCTCGCGCATCCCGGCTTGCAGCAGGAATTCAGGCATGCCTTACCCGATTACACCCCGGCAGACGTAGTTGGTTCAGCCTATGCCATTCGCTCCTACACAGTCGATCCTGCCCTCGGCACCTCCACTGGTCTTAGCAACCTCCGCGGCCTGCTTGGCGAACTGGGTGTCGGCCTTGTGCTCGACTTTATTCCCAATCACTGTGCGGTTGACCATCCCTGGACCACACTTCACCCCGATTGGTTCATTCAGGCCGACGAGGCCGCCCACCGGCAGTGGCCCGAGAAATATTTCCGAGTCGGTAAAAAGGTGCTCGCGCACGGCAAGGATCCTTACTTTGCACCCTGGACCGATACGGCCCAATTCGATTACGCCAATCCCCAACTACGTTCAGCCATCATCGAAGACCTGCTGGCGGTTGCGAGCCAGTGCGACGCTGTGCGCTGCGATATGGCCATGTTGCTGTTACGGCATATCTTTCGCCGTACCTGGCAGCGCGATCCGCTGGTCGAGTTCTGGTCAGAAGCCATCGCCACGGTCAAAGCCTACTACCCGAAGTTCCGCTTCGTGGCCGAGGTCTACTGGGGTCTCGAGTGGACCTTGATGGAGTTGGGGTTTGACTACTGCTATGACAAGACGCTGTATGACCGTCTACGTCAACGCGATGCTCGGGGAGTGGCAGCACATTTGCAGGCAGACATCCACTTCTCAAGCCGGGTGGTACGTTTTGTAGAAAACCACGATGAGCCCAGAGCCCTTAGTGTCTTTGGCGAAAACTGGTGGGGAGCTGCCCTGTTGTGTGCCACGGTGCCCGGTGCGTATCTTGAACACCTGAACCAGGGGGAGCGCACGGCGCGTAATCCTGTCCAACTTGCCCGTGCGCAAATAGAGCCTCCCGCCCTTGACGCCCATCTCTATCTCGAGTGGCTGGCCGGATTCCGGAGCACTCTGGGTAGTGAGTTCGAAGTCTATCCCTGTATGCACCCACAGGTCGTCGGTTACCGGCGCGGGGAGTACGAATTCTTCATCAATCTGTCAGGCCAGTCCGTGGACCTGCCTACACACTCCGGCTCCCGAACCCTTGCTGCCTTCGGAGCCCTGATTCTACATCCCTCCCATACCCAGGCCGCCTCTCCTTTGCTCGCGGCACCGGTAAACCAGCCAGACTGGCTCACGGTCTTGCCTGTCGCTTAGACTCTGCCTATCCAGTCTCACTTCCGGGAGAGGCTAATCTTCCCTCTGTGGGAAGACGATTGACATTGGCATTGTTGATAAGTTAACAGCATAGAAATTAAGGGTTCGTTATGGATATCGCTCTAGTCGTTGGCCTGTTCGTGGTCGGCTTCATTGCCGCTGTTGCCTTCGGATCGGTTGCCTGGTACAACTCGAAGCGGCCGCCGGGATGGGAAAATGCTGAGAAGCCGGATATCGTCCCGGATTTGAAGCCCGATGAGAAGCGTTGGCCGAACGACGCGGACCCCAAAAGTCCAGAGAGCGTTGTTCGCAAATAACACCCACTCGGCTACTTGTGGCTGCCAAGTCAAGGCAAGCAGGTCTGTAAGATGGGTGGATGACGGACCTGCTGTTTTCCCTGCAACTTTCCATAACAGTTGCCTGTCTTGCAACCCTGCTGGTGGGTGTAATCGGGACCGCAGTAGGGTATGTGCTTGCCAAGTTCAGTTTCTGGGGTCGAGAGTTGCTCGATGCATTGTTTACTCTGCCCCTTGTACTGCCGCCCACGGTAGTCGGTTTCTACTTGCTCAATCTGTTCGGACGGCGCGAAGGGCTGGGTCGTTACCTCTACGAGTGGACAGGCTGGAGTCTGTTATTTACTCCTCAGGCTGCCGTGATAGCAGCAACGGTGATGGCCCTGCCGTTGATGGTGAAGACGGCCCGCGCTGCAATCGAGAGTGTAGACCCGGTTTACGAGCAGGCCGCGTACACACTTGGCAAAAGCCCCTGGCAGGCTTTTTGGCAGGTTACGTTTCCCCTGGCCTGGCGGGGCCTTGCTGCGGGCCTAGTGCTGAGCTTTGCTCGGGCGCTCGGTGAATTTGGTGCCACGTTGATGGTGGCCGGCAATATTCCCGGACGGACCCAGACGATGCCGCTTGCCATCTACGAAGCTACGCAAACTGGGAACGATGCCCTGGCCCTGATTTTGGTAGCCGTCCTGACTATCACTTCTTTTAGTGTTCTGGTCCTGACCAATCGTCTCGGCCGGGGGAGAGCCTGGTGAGGTTAGAGGTATCCTTCCAAAAGCGGCTAGGTAGCTTCTGCTTGTCGGTTGATTTTGAGGTGCCAGACGGGCTGACAGTTCTGTTTGGACCCTCCGGGTGTGGCAAGTCGAGTACGCTTGCCGCAATTGCTGGGCTGCTCAGACCTGACCGGGGCTCTATCCGCCTAGGTAGTGAGACACTCTTCGATGCGGCGCGAAAAGTTGATCGTCCGGTCCGGTTTCGCCGCGTTGGGTATGTCTTTCAGAATTACGCCCTCTTTCCCCATTTAGATGTCAGGCGAAATATCTGCTTCGGTATTGAGCACGAACCGCCTGCTGTGCAAAAGCAGCGGCTCGACGAGTTGCTCGGGCTATTGCAACTGAACGGGCTTGCGGGGCGCTCTCCACGCGAACTGTCGGGCGGTCAGCAGCAACGGGTGGCCCTAGCTCGGGCGCTTGCCCCCGGCCCCCGCATCTTGCTGCTCGATGAGCCGTTCAGTGCCCTCGAGACCGAGTTGCGCCAGGACCTGGGCGCGGAGTTGAAGCGACTTCAGTCTCAATTGCAGCTACCAGTGTTGATGGTGACGCACTCACGCTCTGAAACTCTGCAACTCGCCGATACCGTTGTACAGATGGCCGAAGGACAAGTATTGGCAACCGGCTCCGCTGCTGATCTGCTCACCCGACGGCCCCATACAGATGTCAGCGTGGAATCTAGGTTTAGCTGGTAGTGCGCGTGGCACACAAGTTTGCCAGCACAGTTGCCTGTGGTGAAGCCTATTTATCAATCTAGAAAAGACTCTGAGGCGATCTGCGCATAAAAATTGGCGGTCTGACCTACCAGAGACTGTGACGTGATTCCCTCAGGATGGCGAGGGATTGTAGAGTAGGAAAAATGACCAGATCCAGTGTTTTCCCCGGGCGGAATAGACACGCAAGCGAAGAGAAAGCATATCTCAATACACCTATAGCAATTGGCACGATCCAGTTGCGGAACCGCCTTTACCGGGCTCCGGCCCTCGAAGGAGCAGGTGAGAAAAGCGATCCTGCCGCCATCTATGCTCGACATTTTGTCCCAAACGCCCAGTCTGGCATCGGTCTGATTGTCCAGGGTACGACAATCATCACTCCCGAGGGACGTTCGGGTCTTGGCATGAGTGTCATCAACGACCGCATGTCGATGCTTGCGTTTCGGCCTGTGACCGGGGCGGTCCATGCCCACGGCGCACGCATTGTCCTGCAGTTGGGCCACGCCGGTATGTACGCGGTCGAGGACTGGCATAGGGGATGTGCCAGGACACGACTGTCTCTACCCATCGCACCCAGTCAACCGGGCCTCATGCCGTCCATAGCGCGCAGTTTTCGCCCCGTGCGGGTGCTCCAGACCGGGGAGGTAGAAGCTCTCGTAGAGCGCTTCGGAAAAGTCGCCGCCTGGGCTCGGGAGGCGGGTTACGACGGCATCCAGCTTGCGAGCAGCAATTGCAAGCTCCTCCAGCAGTTTCTCAGCTCTACCTACAACCGCCGCGATGACCGCTACGGTGGCACTCTGCTACGCCGCACCACATTCATGCGTGAAATTCGAGCGGCGATCGCCCGTGAGGCCGGTGAGGATTTCCCGGTCCTGCTCAAGTATGCGGCCCTTGAGGTTGGCTTTGGTCTCACTCGGGGCGGGATCTCACTTGCTGAGGGCATCGAGATTGGCAAGATTGCCGAGGACACGGGTTTCGCTGCCCTTACGCCTGTTACCACGCAAAACCTGCCCAATTCCTGCTTCAGCCGTGGTGATGATCCCAGGGCATCCTTCGAGAACCGACGTATGCGCGCTCAGCTCGAGCAGGCCGTGGGCAAAAACCTGCTCAAGTACCGCCTTGGTTTCTGGCTTGCATCCAAACGCCATCCCTTCGAGCCGGTCTGGAACCGCGAGGTTTTTGCTGCGGTCAAGCGGGCCGTAGCGATCCCGGTCTTTGCTGTCGGCGGTATCCGGACTCCAGCTGAAGCGAGCGATATACTCTCCACGGGTGACGCGGACCTGATTGGCCTCGCCAGACCCTTTTACGCCGAGCCCGAGCTTGCCGCACAATTTCTCAACGAAGCCAACCGCCACTCGACTCTGAGTGTGCGCTGCCAGAACTGCAACCTCTGCTTGGTCCCTCAGCTTCTGGGCGCACCCGGGGTCTGCCACAACCCCAACTTGCCGCGTGCGGCTGCGTGGGTGAGCCGGACGACTACTCCTGGGCCGCGACAGGTTGCTTGAGGGCTTGCTCAAGATCAACAAGGGTCTGGGTATCGATTTTGGTTTGCATCGGGCAGAACTTTGGCCCGCACATCGAGCAGAACTCCGCTGTCTTATAGATGTCGGCTGCGAGTGTCTCGTCGTGGTACTCGCGGGCGCGCTCGGGATCGAGTGAAAGGGCAAATTGCTCATTCCAGTCGAAGTTATAGCGTGCCCGTGAGAGAGCATCGTCGCGGTCGCGTGCACCGGGCCGACCCCGGGCGATGTCAGCGGCGTGGGCGGCAATCTTGTAGGCTATGAGCCCGGTGCGCACATCCTCGGCATTGGGCAGGCCCAGGTGTTCCTTGGGCGTCACATAACAGAGCATGGCCGTGCCGTACCAGCCCGCGAGCGCCGCACCGATGGCAGAGGTGATGTGGTCGTAGCCGGGAGCAATATCGGTTACCAGCGGTCCCAACACGTAGAAGGGTGCCTCGGAGCACTCCTGCATCTGCTTGCGCACGTTCATCTCGATCTGATTCATCGGCACGTGGCCGGGACCCTCAACCATGACCTGAACATCATGCTCCCAGGCGCGGCGGGTCAACTCGCCCAGGGTCTTGAGTTCGGCAAACTGGGCCGCATCGGAGGCGTCGTGCTGACTACCCGGACGAAGCGAATCACCCAGGCTGAAGGAGACGTCGTATTTCTGGAAGATACGAATAATTTCATCGAAATGCGTGTAGAGCGGGTTCTGCTGGTGGTGGGCGAGCATCCAGCGCGCGAGTATGCCGCCCCCACGCGAGACGATCCCGGTGAGGCGACCCTTGACCAAGGGCAGGTGCTCAAGCAGGATGCCCGCGTGAATGGTCATATAATCGACGCCCTGCTTGGCATGCTTTTCGATTACATCGAGGAAAGTCTCGGCACTCAGCTTCTCGACCTGCCCGTGAACTTGTTCGAGGGCCTGGTAGATAGGCACAGTTCCGATCGGGACCGGGGAGGCACTGATAATTGCCGTGCGGATGGTATCAAGATTTCCACCGCCGGTGGACAGGTCCATAACCGTGTCGGCCCCATAGTGTACAGCGAGCCTGAGCTTGCTTACTTCCTCCTCAAGCTCTGATGCATTGGGGGACGCACCGATGTTGGCATTGACCTTGCAGCGGGTGGCGATGCCGATGCCCATCGGCTCGAGGTTGGGATGATTGATATTGGCCGGGATAATCAGACGCCCGCGGGCCACCTCGGAGCGGATAAGTTCGCTCGGGAGGTCCTCACGGCGAGCGACGTGATTCATCTCCTCGGTAATGATGCCCTGACGGGCATAGTGCATTTGTGAAACATTCGCCTGTCCGAGACGGCGAGCAATCCAGTCAGTACGCATAGGAACTCCTGAGTAGTAGCTTCCCTCCGCCGGTGCAAACCGGTTCAGGTTCTAAGGGTCTGAATCTCAGCGGCCAGTCAACAAACCTCCGCACCCCTAGCGTGCTGATATCTTATCAGAAGATAATTATGCTGCTGAAAATTAAACAATTCCTGAAAGTCAGGCGCTTTGCAACCTCCGGTACCTAAACTGGACAGGACAAACGTCCCGGGAAGCGTCATGGAAACCGAGAACGGAAAATCGAGCATCGGCCTGATCGGCCTGGCCGTCATGGGGGAAAACCTGGCCCTGAACATTGCCAACCACGGGTTCCCGATTGCCGTCTACAACCGTACTACCGAGAAGACCAAAGAACTTGCCGAGGGCCGAGCCCAGGGCAAAGCTCTCGTACCCACTTACACAATGGCGGAGTTTGTCGCGGCGCTCGAGCGACCGCGCAAAATGATCATCCTGGTCAAAGCCGGGGCTCCTGTCGATGCGGTCATCGATCAGCTCAAGCCCCTGCTCGAGCCGGGCGATATCATCATCGACGGTGGCAACTCCCTGTTCACGGACACTGAGCGGCGTTCGGTCGAACTCGAAGCCCAAAATCTGCGCTTTGTCGGCATGGGTGTCAGTGGCGGAGAAGAAGGTGCCCTTAACGGTCCCAGCCTCATGCCGGGTGGACCCGAGACGGCCTACCGTGAACTGGAGCCTATCCTGACCAAGATTGCCGCCCAGGTTGACGATGGCCCCTGTGTAACCTACATCGGCCCACGCAGCGCTGGCCACTACGTCAAAATGGTCCACAACGGCATTGAGTATGGCGATATGCAGCTTATTGCCGAGGTCTACGACCTGCTTAAGCAAACACTCAACCTGGGTGCGGACGAACTGCACGAAGTTTTTAGCCTCTGGAACGAAGGAGAGCTTCAGTCGTACCTCATCGAGATCACCGCCGACATCTTCACGAAGCTTGACGAGGAGACAGGCAAGCCCCTGGTTGATCTCATCCTCGACAAGGCAGGCCAGAAAGGAACCGGCAAGTGGGTCTCTCAAAATGCCTTCGATCTGGGGGTACCCATCCCGACGATCAATGCCGCCGTCGAGTCGCGTATCCTCTCGAGCTACAAGCAGGAGCGGGTGAGCGCTTCGGCAATTCTCAAAGGACCCGTCGGCCAGTTTACAGGCGATAAGCAGCTATTCATCGATGCCGTACGCGATGCCCTCTACTGTGCCAAGATTTGCTCCTATGCCCAGGGAATGGCCCTGTTGCGCGCCGCATCCAAGGAGTTCAAATACGAACTGAACCTCTCAGAGCTGGCCCGTATCTGGAAGGGCGGCTGCATTATCCGTGCTATTTTCCTCGACAAGATCAAAAATGCCTTTCGCCGCGACCCTGAATTGCCCAACCTGCTCATCGATCCGCAATTCAGTGAAGATATTCAAAAGCGTCAGGCAAACTGGCGCTTCGTGGTACAGACGGCAACCCAGCTGGGAATTCCCAGCTACGCAATCAGTGCCTCTTTGTCCTATTACGATGCCTATCGCTCGGCTAATCTGCCTCTCAACCTTACCCAGGCCCAGCGCGATTACTTCGGTGCCCACACCTATGAGCGTATCGACAAAGGCGGTGTCTTCCATACGGAATGGCAAAAGTAAAATAGTTTCTCAGTCGTCCGTTGCAGGCAGGCGGCTGAGGTTTCCGTATTTATTCGGATGACGTATTGTTTGATACAGCGATTTTTTCACGAATTCGAGTAGAATCTGCGCGTCAGTCTAAGCAAAGTCCCCTATAGCAACACCTTCTAAGTGCTAATCCGTCTCACGGGGAAGACTTTTTATCCAAGCTCGATCCCGCTCTACATCCAGTTAGAGCGGGATTTGTATTTTTATTTATAAAATCAAGGCGATTGCCCTGGGCGGGTGATCTGCTCTTGTTCCGCATCCAAAGCCCGGTATGGCGGCTATAGTAATGTCCAGTTGCGTTGCCCCATCACCGCCTGTTAATGGAGATACAGTATGTCCAACAATCTGAGAAGCAGGGTTGTCACCCAGGGGGTGGAGCGTTCCCCCAACCGTGCCATGCTGCGCGCCGTAGGCTTTGGCGATCATGATTTTGACAAGCCGATTGTCGGCATAGCCAATGGCTACAGCACGATCACCCCGTGCAACCTGAGTCTCAACGAACTGGCCTTGAAGGCTGAGGCAGGTTTGAGGGTAGCTGGAGCCATGCCACAGTTATTCGGCACAATCACGATTAGCGACGGCATCTCCATGGGTACTGAGGGTATGAAGTATTCCCTGGTATCGCGCGAAGTGATTGCTGATTCGATTGAGACTGTCTGCGCCGGCCAGAGCATGGATGGGGTACTGGCCGTCGGTGGTTGTGACAAGAACATGCCGGGGGCGATGCTTGCCATTGCCCGCCTGAACATCCCGGCCATCTTTGTTTATGGAGGCACGATCAAGCCCGGGCACTATCAGGGGCAGGACCTGACCATTGTCAGTGTCTTCGAGGCGGTGGGGCAATACAGTGCCGCACGCATCGAGCAGTCCGAACTGCTCGAAGTGGAGCGTCGAGCCTGTCCGGGCGCGGGCTCATGCGGTGGAATGTACACCGCCAACACCATGTCCTCGGCTTTCGAGGCCATGGGTATGAGCTTGATGTACTCTTCGACCATGGCTGCTGAGGACGCCGAGAAAGCCGACAGCGCGCTTCGTTCCGCCGAAGTACTGGTGGATGCGATCCGTGACCAGCGCCTGCCGAGCGCCATTTTGACCCGTAAAGCGTTCGAGAACGCAATCGCCGTAGTCATGGCCATCGGGGGTTCCACCAACGCGGTGCTGCACCTGCTCGCTATTGCCCACGCAGCCAAGGTGAACTTGACGATTGATGACTTTGAGCATATCCGCGAGCGCGTACCAGTCCTGTGCGACCTCAAACCCTCCGGACGGTACGTAGCCACGGACCTGCACCGTGTGGGTGGTATTCCCCAGGTGATGAAGATGCTGCTGGTACAGGGTCTATTGCACGGGGATGCGTTGACCATCACAGGCCAGACGGTTGGCGAGTTGCTGGCCGAAGTACCCGATACGCCCCGCCCGGATCAAGCGATCATTCGCCCCTGGCACAAACCTATGTATCCCCAGGGACACCTCGCGATCCTCAAAGGCAACCTGGCACCCGAGGGATGTGTAGCCAAAATCACCGGCGTCAAACACCCGAACATGACAGGCCCTGCTCGGGTGTTCGACTCGGAGGAAGCCTGTATGCAGGCCATCCTGGGCGGCCGGATTCATGCGGGTGATGTTGTCGTGATCCGCTACGAGGGTCCCAAGGGTGGACCCGGCATGCGTGAGATGCTTGCTCCAACATCCGCGATTGTCGGTGCTGGCCTGGGAGATTCAGTCGGACTCGTGACCGATGGGCGTTTCTCGGGCGGTACTTACGGGCTGGTTGTCGGGCACGTCGCACCCGAGGCGCAGGTGGGCGGCACGATTGCGCTTGTCCAGGAAGGCGACCTCATTACAATTGATGCCTCAACTCGCAAGCTCGAGTTGCAAGTACCCGATGAGTTGCTGAGTAGACGCCGGGCTCTCTGGTCACCTCCACCACCGCGCTACACTCGGGGTGTTTTGGCAAAATACGTCAGGCTAGTATCTACCAGTAGTCTGGGAGCGGTTACTGACCTAGACCCTGCCCAGCAGACCAATAACAACGGGTCAGGTGTCCTGACCCGCTCGGGTGTTGCTGAATAAGTGAAGTGGGGTTGCATGGTCAGTTGCAACCAGTGCGGACGCTGCTCAGGTGCATAATTTCAATGCTGCCTATGCACAAGTTCTAGACTGCTATTCCAAGTCACCCATCTCTACGTTTGGAGGGACGAACGATGACCTCCTCAAGCTCTGTAAACTCAGCTTCTGAGTCGGGTACTGCCCCCCGCGTCCGTGGGCTGGCTTGAAGATGTGTGGGGCGGACGATCACTTCCTCAAGTGTGAATACGGCTTCTACAGACGACTCACCGGTTGTGGGCTCCCCCAGTGTCGAGCTTGCAAGTAGCAGGGCCATCAGACCTGTCCTTACCATCCATACTTTCCTGTACCGCACATCCATTAATGCTGACCATTGCCTGTCCATGAGCAACCACCTTCAGTCAGTCCTATTAATTTATTAATACTGACTTGAGGACAGCGTAGCCGGGGCTCGTACCGAATGTCAACTAATAAATTAATAGCTAAGCGTTCGGGCCGTTCGGGCCTTGGAGTCGTAGGATGACCCAGGACATTTTTTGATAGGATGAGGCGTGTCTGACCGGGAGCGTTGGCCGAGCGGTTTAGGCAGCGAACTCATAATTCGCCACACGCTGGTTCGAACCCAGCACGCTCCACCTCCAGGACTCGACATGTCGGCTGAGTTCACACAGACCTGGTTTCCCTGGGCAATGCAAATTGGAGCCGGCGCCCTCAGCGGTATCGCTGTGGGTTTTGCGTTACGCAAACTCGCAGCCCTGGTCCTGCTGGTGGTCGGCCTGGGTATTTTATTGCTTTACGGGCTGACACAGATAGATGTCGCCGTGGTTAACTGGCAAGCGCTCGATGCTCAACTCAGAACGAATGCCGAGGCTGTCTGGCGTTGGATTGAGGGAATGCTCGACAACCTCACAGCTGTGGGGGTCGGATTTGCAGGCGGCGTTCTGGTTGGCTGGCGGTTGCGCTGAGGTGCCGGGTAACCTACTCTTCGGCGTCCTCGTCCTCTTCAAGGTCGTCTTCGAGGTCGTCTTCTTCGAGGAGGGTATATTCTTCGAGGTCCGACACCTTGTCATAGACTTTCTCAAAGGCTTCGAGCGCCACGTCTGCGTATGCTTGCGAGGTCATTTCCCCGGCCATCAACGAGAGGAAGGTCTCGCTTTCCATCAACAGAGTAAAAATTTCTACAGACGCTTCGAGTACAGTCATTCTGGACATGGGCACAGCCTCCTGGCACATCGTCATAGATTAGTGGACTGATTGCAAGATTCCTTATACCATGTCGAGGCTAAATCTCTGGTGAGTAAGTGCTGGTTGAGTACCCGCCGGACTGCCGTCAAGATGTTGCACAGGAGAATTAGGTTGCAAGATGTAAGCGATGAGCGGTGGGTGCTTGAAGGTCTGTTGAATTTCAAGCCTAACCGCCACACCCTGGGTGGCACCGCCTACTTGCTCGTGGCAAGCCCCGGTGATCAGTTTGAGGGCAACTGGCTGGTAGACTGTCCGCTCTGGTCGGATGAGACCCAGGCTGTGATCGACCGTCACGGCGGAGTGGAGAATATCTTCTTGACCCACCGGGGAGCGATTGGCGAAGTGCATCATTTCCAGCGCCGGTACGGTTGCCGGGTGGTTATGCATGAGCAAGAAGCTTACCTCATCAAGGCCCGCCTTCCTGCGACCCAGGTACACACCTTTCGGGAGGACACACTTCTGGGTGGCGGCCTGAGTGCGATATGGACGCCGGGGCACTCGCCGGGTTCAAGCTGCCTGTTGTGGGATGGTCACGGCGGCGTGCTTTTCAGTGGGCGGCACCTGCTCAGCGATGCGGAGGGTAGGCCGACTGCCGTCAGGACGGCCAAGACTTTTCACTGGACGCGTCAGCAGGCGAGTGTCGAGCGGTTGTGCTCGTATACCTATCGCTATATCTGTCCCGGTGCCGCCCTCGGTCTACTTAAAGGCAAACGTTACATCACAACGGGATGAAGTCTACTGTTCTCCATCGCTATCCCACGCTCATTCGAGGTGTGCTGCTCAAGCGTTACAAGCGTTTTTTTGCCGATATCGAACTGGTCTCAGGCGAGGTGGTTACTGCCCACTGCCCCAATACCGGACCCATGACGGATATCAGTACACCCGGGCACACCGTATACCTCTCGCGCTCTGAGAACCCCCGGCGCACGCTTGCTTACACCTGGGAGTTAATCGAGACCGACGGCGTCTACGTGGGTGTGAACACGGCCCTCCCCAACCGCATCATCGGGCAGGGTCTAAAAGAACAGGCTTTTCGAGAATTGGGTGTCTACAGCCAGGTTTGCCGGGAGGTACGCTACGGCACCGAGGGTAGCCGCATCGATTTCTGGTTGGACAGTGACCCGCCGACGTATCTGGAGGTCAAGAATACTACCTGGACACAGGTGACCCCGGAAGGTCGGCGGGCACTCTTTCCGGACACGATTACCACCCGAGGTCAAAAACATCTGCGCGAGCTGACCCGCATCGTCGCAGGAGGGGAGCGGGCAGCCATTCTCTATTTCATCAACCGCTCAGACTGCAACAGTTTTAGCCCCGGCGACTCCAGAGACCCGGTTTACGGGCAACTTCTGCGCGAGGCAGTCGCCCGGGGCCTGCTCGTCCTGCCTTACTGCTTTGAGGCTACTCCCCTGCAGGTAAATTACCTGGGACCGGTACCGCTGGCCTTGTGAGGTCCCTTGAGAGGCATTCTAAATCTGGGGACCCCAAAGCCTTGAGCTAACATCGGGTCAGTTTCCGCCACTTGCACAGCGGAGGTGCGATGGTCCGCAACGGCTTTTGGGTTCTGTTCGGAGTATTGATTGGCTTGCTTACACCGGTCTTGGGTGCCCCGGTACAAGAGGTTGTCAACAAACCTGTGGTCATGAAAGCTGCTCGCCTGGTCGGTCAGGTCCGCGACGAGCAGGGAAACCCGGTGGCCGAGGCGCAGATTGTCATTGGACCTGGAACAACCACTCCCAAAATGGTCCGTACAGACAGCAGCGGTGCATTCGCCTTGGAGCAGTTAACCCCGGGCCGCTGGTCGATCGAGGTAAACCACGAGCGTTACGACAAAAAAGAAGTGCGCGTCTGGTTGAGCCAGGGTCTCACCACACCGGTCGATTTTGCCCTGACCAAGCTGGTGCTCAAACAGCCCGCTACCCGAGTGGGGCTTGTGGGAGTAGGGACGCTCCCGCAAACGGACGGGCTTGCACAGCGGCTTGCAGGCGAACTGGTGCGTCTGGGGGCTTTTCCCCAGGTCCAACCCCTGAGCTATATCGAGCGCACGGAGACGCTGCCCGTTCTGCGTAAGCTGGGTTACCCCCTCTACGAGGTCCTCGATCACGACCGTCCGGACGACGCCCTGGTGACTTCGCTGGTCAAGGACTTCTTTGAGTACCTGGGTCTCAAGGCGCTCGTCGTGGCACGGGTGGATCTGCTCACCCAGCCCGAGGGCGATAAGGGCAAACTCAACTCGAATAGTAAGGTTGAGCTATGGGAACTAACGGACGGGCGGGTTCGGGTCCGGACGCTAAGCGCGGCGGGACGCTCCAGTACCGAGGATGCCAACCTCTCGAAGACGGAAGTAGACCAGATTTATGAGACCCAGATTACCAAGATGGCCGTCGAGGTGAGCGAGAAGTGGGTTACAGACAATCCGCTCGCCGTTTATACAGACGCCCCTCTCACCCCGCCCCAGGGCCAACAGACCGACACCGAGATCAAGATTATTCCCCAGCCTCCAACACCGCCCGTGCAACCACCCCCACCCCCGCGCAAGCCAGGTGAGGACAATCCCCTGCCGGTAAATACACCCTGAATGGGTATGCTCAAGGCAGCAAGCAGAGCAGAGCATGTTACGGATTTGTGGGTGGCTGTTGAGTGTGTACCTGGTCGGGCTCGTGCTGCCTGCCCAGGCAGTTCCTCTAGACGGTGCTGTGAGCCTGGTGGGTGACGACCCCCAGCCGGTTCAGGGAGTCGCCCACATACTTGAGGACACGGCCGACAACCGTCTGGCCATCGAGCGCATGGCAAAAGCTTTGCAACGGACCGCTTTTCAACGCCGCCGGGCAGGTGTACGGGTTGCCGGGGCAGAAGGAACACTGCAAGAACTGGCAGTGGCGCACGCACGCGTGCAGGGGCTTGCGAACCGTCTGGTAGCGATGGCGCTCAGCCGCGCCCAGGTCTCAGCGCCGGTCACGGACGGAAGATTTGTGGCGGAGGTGCCCTTCGAGCGGCAGTTGCTCGTAGTGGTAGCCCAGACTCAGGCAAAAATTGGCTGGTGGGTGCAGGGGACAGCCGGGGGTCTACCGGTGGACCTGGCTGAGGAGAATGCTTTGCTGGTCCGCGCGCTGAGCGCGACTCCGGGCGTACAGGGCACGGATGATATGATGAGCGATGAAGAGGGCAATTAGCTCAGTTGGTAGAGCGCCTCGTTTACACCGAGGATGTCGGCGGTTCGAGCCCGTCATTGCCCATGAAAATACCTACTCCCATGACTGTTGCTCCCCTAAGCTGGTTGGAACTCGAAGCCCTTACCGACTTTCGAGTCGATACTGTCAATGGACCTGCCAATGCCCAGGCCCGCCTGCGTCTGTTTGGCCGTGCCGAATCCGATGTGCGGGTGACGCTGTACCGGGACAACCACGCCTGGTGCCCCTACTGCCAGAAAGTCTGGCTGTGGCTGGAGGAAAAACAGATCCCATACCGCATCGAGAAAGTGACGATGTTCTGCTACGGGCAGAAAGAGAGCTGGTACAAACGCAAGGTGCCCTCCGGCATGCTACCGGCACTCGAACTGGACGGCCGCACCATCACGGAAAGCGATGACATTTTGATTGCCCTGGAACGAGCTTTTGGTCCCCTGGGTTCGGGTATGAAGGACCCGGCGGTGCTCCCTCTACGCCAACTGGAGCGACTTCTATTCAGGGCCTGGTGTACCTGGCTTTGCTATCCAGTAAATTCACCTCGGGAAGAGCGGTACAACCGGGATCGATTTGTAGAGGTAGTAGCCAGGGTCGAAGATGCCCTGGCCCGCACCCCGGGATCTTATTTTCTAGATGAATTTGGCACCGCCGATGTGATCTTCACGCCTTACATCGAACGGATGAATGCCAGTCTCTATTACTACAAGGGCTACTCCCTCCGGGAAGAAAACCCTCGCCTGGCTGACTGGTTTGCAGCCATGGAAAGCCGACCCGCTTACCGTGGTACCCAGAGCGACTTCTACACCCACGCGCACGATTTGCCGCCCCAGATGGGTGGCTGTTGGGAAAACGGCGAGCCCCAGATGCAGCTCAACAAGGCGCGGGTGGACAACGGTCCCTGGCCCGGATTACCGGACGTGACTTACCCGGAGCCCGAAAACTCCCGGGTCGAAGCCCTTCACCGTGTACTCAAGCACCGCACCAACGTCATCCGGGTGAATCCCGCCAATCACGAACTATTCGACGAAGCCCTGCGCTGTGCCCTGACGCGCATGATGACTGGTCAGGCCTGCACACCCCCGCCAGGGTCCGATCCCGCCCTGCGCTACCTGCGCGACAGGATCAACGTGCCCCGAGACATGTCAATTTACGCCGCTAGGCGGCTGAGGGAAGCTCTGGAGGAAACCGCCGCTCTGGCAGGTGATAGTCAGGGTCCCGTCCTGCCTACCGACCATCGGCGGGACCAGGACCCAGCTCGCTTTGCCGGAAATTAAGGCATTCAACCGGGGGCGAAGGTTGTAAAGTTTGCTTATCAGCTACAGGCTATGGGCACAATAGCCCAGACCCACAATACCGGTTTGTAGGAGCGCTCCTGCTAGATCGGTACAAGCCAGAATTGGTAGCCCTTGCGAAGGTGAATATGGCCACCGAGCGTGAGAACTTACAGGTGGAGCCGAGACGGGACACGCTCGTCGATCTGCTGCTGCCGCTGTCGCTCATCCTTGGCCTGGTGCTCTTACTCGGGCTCAATGTCGGTCAACCCGGTAGTGAACCGGTCAAAGCCGGTCCCTGGGAAGACTGGCTCAAACTGGTGGTCGGCTACCTGGCAGCCGCTGCTGAAATCTCGGCGGCCATTGTAATCGGCGGGGCGGTCCTGCGAGGTATCGCCGCCTTCGTCGTCCAGCTTTTCTCGCCCGCACAACTGCTCGATGCCACTGAGACCATCCGCCTGCAACTCGGGCGGGTGCTTGCCCTGGGCCTCGAGTTCACAGTGGCGAGTGACATCCTGCGCACGGCCGTCGCTCCCACCCGCCAGGACATCCTCAACCTGGGTGCCATCGTCCTGCTCAGGACGCTGCTCAACTACTTTCTAGAGCGCGAGATCCGCCAGGGCGAACAGCGCTCCCCAGGTACCCCCAAGCCATGACCGGGACTACTAGCTACGGCAGTCCCCTTGAAGGCTTCCAATACGGATGTACGGTTAGTGACCGGTGGGGCCTGAGATTGGCTTGTTCCCGGTGGGGCTAGGGTGCCACTTCGGCAAGTCCTCCGGTCTTGACGTCGTAGATGAAGCTCCGCACCGAGATGTGTTCTGGAATCCAGTGGTGAGAGCGTACGCGGTGGATCTGTCGGCGCACGTTTGCTGCGAGGTTTTCGAAGGTGTGGAAGAGGGCGGGGGGGACTGCCGCTACGCCCGTGACGAGTTCTAGTTTCTGAACGAGATCTTGATCGCGAAAGGTGAGCAGGTCACAGTCGGTGTGGTTGATGATCACAAACTCCTCAGTGCCCAAAATTCGCCTCAGCCAGGTGTCAAGCGTCGGTTGAAACACATGGCGGGTAGCGGTTACCCAATTCACACCGCGAGAGCCGAGATTGCCCGCTGCACAGCGGGCCGGGCTTCCATGACCGTATACCACCGCGCGACGTTGGGTGACTGACTGAAGTCAACCCCCGCGAACTCCCGCCGCCAGATCCAGCCGAAGTTGGCGATATCGGCAATCGAATATTCGCTGCCCGAGAGCCATTCGACCTCC
>JACMIX010000354.1 GCA_014380935.1 Gloeobacterales cyanobacterium ES-bin-141
AGCCACCTCCTTGACTGGGATGTGGTGCATGATGATGTCCGGACGAAAGACCAGCAAATTGAAGGGCAGGCTGCCGGCTTTGACTAGTGAGTGAAGGTAGTTTTCTGCTTCCAGCTTGGAATAGCCGTAGGCGTTGTGGTGCTCCATCTCGGACGGGTCGTGGAATTCCTCGGGTACGGAGAACTCTTCATCCGGCTGGTTGGCTTTCTCGAAGACATAAAAGGTCGAGGTGTGACAGACCGTGCGCGGTACGAATCTGGTTTTGCGGGCCGCCTCGATGAAGTTGACGGTGTAGTCGCGGTTGGTGACGAGTGAGCTCTTGTCCCCCAGCTTCTTGAAGGTGATATCCCCTGCCATGTGAATCCAGGCATCGGCAGCCAGGGACTCGACGGCATCGCGATTACCGAAGAAGGGCGAATTGAGTTCGCCGGGAATGGCAGTTACGCGGTGGCGCTCGGAGGACATTCCAATCGAGGCAAGCACCGTATCGAGCCTTGATTGGGCGTCCTCCCTGGCCCGGTCACCCTTTTTGCCGGGGCGAATGAGCACGGCAATGCGCTCCTCACGCAACTCCTCAAGATACCAGAACAATGTCCAGCGCCCGAGGTAGCCGGTGACACCATCCATGAAAACCAGATGCTGGTTAGACAACTTACCTTCTCCTTGAACGTTTCCATTCGCAACTGTAGCCGTGGATATGAAAGGCGCGCCTACAGTCTCAGGAGAACATCGCGCTCAGCCGGTTTGGACAGCTCCAGCAGGGCCGGTACCGCAACACCGCACTGGGCAAGACGTTCGGCACGAGTGATCACCGCTGCTCCCTGCATCAATGCAAGTCCCATCAGTGTGACATCGCGGTTTTCGAGCGTCTCAAGCCAGGTACCGGTGGCCCAGCTGTTGAACAGTCCCATGGCAGGACCGCACCAGATCTGGTAGTCAGATTTGCGATCCGCCTGACCGGTTTGAGCCCAACGCGAACTGAGACCTAGGTAAGCGCGGAAGGCCAGGGCCATCTTGTGCTTGCCATCAAGTGCAGCTTTCTCGAGCTGTTTTGGGTCGCGTTGCTGCCAGTAGCCCGCCGTCGAAGCCCAGACTTCTTCGAGTGTCTGGCGGAAGATGTCGCGCTCCAGCTTGGTGCGCTCCTCGGGCGGGATCGCCTCGAGACTAGCGTAGGTTTTGTAGACCTCGTAGAGCTTGCGGGCGCGCTGGGCATAGAAGCTGCCGCGCTTGAGGACCTGGACCTGGACGCCCATCTCGAACATGTCGGCTGCCGGGGCCATGACCACGTCAGCCATCGAGGCCTGGGTGAGCATCTGTCGGGTCAGGGCAGAAGTCCCTGCTTGCAGGCTGGTCTGGTTGATCGAGCCGGTCAGGATGTAGTCAGCACCCAGGGCAAACGCGGCCCGCGCCGACATCGGGTCGCCAATACCGCCGCCTGCACCGACCCGAAGCTCGACACCCAGTCGGCGATAGCCGTGACGCTCGGCCAGTTCGTCGCGTAGCCGCACCATCTGCGGCAACAGAACCGAGAGGGGTCGACGATCCGTGTGACCGCCGCTGTCGGCCTCGGCAGTAATATCCTGGGCAACCGGTAATTGGGCCGCCAGTTCTGCCTCGATCGCGGTCAGTTTGCCCACCTGGACCAGTTGCTTGAGCATGGCTGCGGGTGGTGGAGCCATGAACTGAGCGGCCACATCGAGTGAACTAACCTTGGCAAAGACACTGTTGGGGGCATGGATGCTGCCGTCAGGCAACTTCCGCATACC
>JACMIX010000044.1 GCA_014380935.1 Gloeobacterales cyanobacterium ES-bin-141
CTGAGGCGAGGACATATTAATGTTCCGTGCGACCTGGGCATAGGTCGGAGCACCCTCAAGATTGACCACAAACTCCAACGCTTCTCCGGGTGTCATAGGCTTACTTAGCAACTGTGCTAACTACATTCTACGCAGTTTGAAGTACAGGACTATCGAAAATCAGGCTTAAACAGTAGGCCTTCTGAGACGGCTTTAGTACGGTGGCGGTTGTATCGCAGCAGACGAGGTTAGAACAAAAGAGTTTAACCTTGGGCCAGTTTTGGCGCGGCGTAGCCCAGATGGGAGGATTCCTGGGTCGCAAAGGGGACGGTGAGCCTGGGTGGCAGAGTTTATGGAGCGGTTGGCGACGGCTGATGGATATCAGTTGGGGAATGTCCCTGGCTCGCGATGGTCCGAGTTGTGGGTAAGGACAAGGGCTTTAGCCGTGGGGAGTGTCAACAGTACTTTCAACTTTGCAGGTCCGGAATCCAAGGAGGCCTGTGAGGCTTTGTTCTGAATGGGCAGGTGCTCTTAAGCTGCCCTCTCCATTCTCAAGGTTTCCATAGTCGTTTTAGAGTGGCTGGAATTCTACCCAGGTTAATCCAGGCCTGCCTGCCGAGTCAGGAAATTAACGCCGCACATACCTTCTGCGCTGTCTTGCAACTGCTTTGCGCCTGCGCTTTTCAATTGCTGTCTCGAAGTGACGGTGTCGCTTTGCCTCGGCAAGAATACCTGCCTTGGAAACTACCCGTTTAAACCGGTGGAGAGCCGACTCAAGAGTTTCGTTCTCGCCGAGTCTGACCTGCGCCATGCTTACCCCTCCTGGAATCGGTATGTACCACGGTGCCAGGTACCCCACTCTTGGAGCTGGCATGCTGTTGCGTACGACTCCCTTTACCGGTTGCAGGACGGGCAGGCATGGAATCGTCTCTTGCAGTACCTGCTTGAGGTTTTCTGCGGACCTGTGTTTGCGCTTGAGAATCTTGCTGAGTCCCGCGCTGAGCCTTGAGCACCCGACGAGCCTGAGCCTCTGCTTTAGCGGTACGGATGGCGGCAATCCGCTCGTGCATGGGGACCTCTAAGGGTTCCGCTGCGGCTTTCGAGTAATCAAAGTCCGGTAATATCAGGCGTGGCAGACGTTTGCTGATCGTGCGCTCGATGGCACGCAGCTTGTCTTCCTCATCCGGGGCTACGAAAGTGAGGGCATCTCCAGTGCGCTCGGCCCGTGCTGTACGGCCGACGCGGTGAATGTAATCCTCAGGAGCAAGCGGGACGTCGAAGTTGACAACGTAGTCAAGCGCCTCGATATCGATGCCACGAGCGGCGATGTCAGTTGCTACTAGCACCTGGTACTTGCCACTCTTGAAACCTTCAAGAGCCTGGGTACGTTGAGCCTGGCTGCGGTTGCCGTGAATACGCTCACAACCGACTCGGGCTGCACTAAGAAAATCAGCCAGACGGTTGGCACGGTGCTTTGTCCGGGTGAAGACAATGACCTGGCGCATGCTCTTTTGCTTCATCAGCTCGAGCAAGAGCTTCGCCTTAAGATTTTGGGCCACTGCATAGACGTTCTGGGTGACGCCGACAGCTGGGGCCGCCCGGCGCTCCTGGTTGATCGTCAGCGGATTGCGTAGAATCTCTTTGGCCAGACTGGCAATGGGTCCCGGCATGGTCGCCGAGAAGAAGAGGGTTTGACGCCGAGCACTCAAGTGCGTGAGGATGCGACGAATATCGGGCAAGAAACCCATCTCAAGCATCCTGTCAGCCTCGTCAAGTACCAGGATCTCAAGTCCTGTGAGGCGTGCGTAGGGCTGTTCACAGTGGTCAAGCAGGCGACCGGGCGTCGCTATCAGTACCTCGACACCGCTTTTGAACGCGCGCATCTGAGGAATACTGGAGACGCCACCAATAACTGTTGCGCCACGCAGGGAGGTGTGACGACCAAGTTGTGCGAGATGTCCGTCGATCTGGACTGCCAGTTCGCGTGTCGGTGTCAGAATCAACGCCCGAGTGGTACCGCGTGGCTGGGCAAGCAGCTGGTGCATAATTGGCAGCAAGAAAGCGGCCGTTTTGCCGCTACCGGTCATGGCGCTTGCAAGTACATCACGTCCCTCGAGAGCCGGAGGAATTGCCTGAGTCTGAATAGGTGTTGGTTGTGCGAAACCCAATTGCTCAATGCCGCGCAGCAAGCTCGGGTGCAGGTTGAAATCGGAAAATGTCATGCGTGAATGCCTTCAAGAAGGGCACCCGGCAAAACAGAGGGGTACCGGAATTGCCGAAAACCACCTGCCAGGAGCCGTGTTTCTAGGAAATGGGCGGTCGCTGGGTTTAGAAACCCGAGAAACCGCCCAGCTAACTAACTAACAATCGGGTCGCTTAGTACCGACGACCGCCGCCGCCACCGCCACCGCCACGGTTGCCACCGCCACCGCCGCCGCCGCCGCCGCGACTGTCGTTCCTGGGCTCTGCCTTGTTAACGCGCAGTTCGCGGTTATTCCAGGTTGCGCCGTCTAGTTCTTCGATTGCCTTTGTCTCAGATGCTTCGTCCATTTCGACGAAAGCGAAACCTCGGGGCCGACCGCTCTCCCGGTCTGTCGGAATCTTGACCGACTTGACTTCGCCGTACTCAGCAAAAGCTTCAACAATTTCCTGCTCCGTAGCAGAAAAAGGCAGGTTGCCAACAAATATCGTCACCGTATGTCTCCAAAAAATAAGCCAACCAACTGCAAAGGACACAAAAGTAACTTTACCGCTGGCTTAACCGCTCTAACCTAGCACAGTCGAACGGCTGACCTCTGTGTTTCTTGCTGCTTCGAAGGCAAGACGCATCCGCTCGATGTTGTGGGTCTTCACTTTTTCGTGCTCGACGATGGGTCCGGGATAGTCGCGCCCTATGACGCAGCCCGTTGACCGTTGCACGGATAGCGGTGCCTTCCAAGGCTCGTAGATGAACTCTTTTGGCAGGCGAGCTACTACCGGCAAATAATGGCGGACAAAGCGGCCCTCGGGGTCATATTTCTTGGCGAAGCTCACAGGGCCGTAGACGCGGTGGTAGGCGTGAAAAAAAGCGCTTGCCGAGAGCCACATCCAGTTACTGGCATTTAGACTCCAGTCCTGATCGACCAGGAGACGGTCGAAGACGGCCTGACCTTTCTCCCAGCTCTGCCAGAGGTCACCACGCGTGAGAAAACAGGCGACGCAGTGGCGAGTGAGATGGTGTAGCCAGCCCTCGGTAGCCAGCTGGCTCATAGCGGCATCGATCCACGGGTAGCCGGTGCGGGCTTCGCTCCAGGCAGTCAAGTACTCGGGGTTGTCGTCCCAGGGAATCTGACGGCTGAGTGGGTTTCCTTCCATTCGGTCGTAATTGGGTGTGGCATACCCGAGCGTGTAGAAAAATTCGCGCCAGAGAATTTGAGCAAGCAAAGAGACCGGGGGTTCCGTATGTGTACCCGCTTCCTTGTAAACGTCCTGCACCCCGTGATAGAAGGTGCGGGCCGAAAGGCAGCCAAATTTCAGGTGTGGCCCCAGGGCCGTAGTGCTGGGTGGGTCGAAGGCCGTGGGATCAGTTGCAGGTTTGGCAAAGCTGGCTACCCGACCCTGATTCGAGAGGTAGGCGTTTAAGCGTTCACGACCGGCAGTTTCCCCACCCTGGTGAACGGGTTGGCGGTCGTCTGTGACGTCGTAACCGAGTTCGCCCAGGGTCGGTATACCGTGTGCTTCCGGGTCGCACTCACCGGGCGGTGGCAGGTCCCTGGGTGCATCCAGGGGTCGGGCCGGATCGCCCAGTTTCTTCAGTACCCGTAAGAAGGCACTGTAGGTTGCGGGTGCATGTCCTCCAGCTGCAATTGTTAAATCGGGATCAAAAAGGGTGTGCGCAGTTGGGCTGATCACATCGATGCCTCTGCCTTGAGCGTATGCACTGACGCGCGAGTCTCGGTCGCGGGCGTAGGGCTCAGTATCGCGCTCAAAACACAGCCGTCCGATTTGCCAGGTATCAAAACGCTCTTCAAGCACCTCCTGGGGTTGCCCGCGTAGAACGAATAGCCGCGAACCCAGGCGGCGCAACTGCACATCGAGATCTCGGAGACTATCGAGCAGAAATAGCATGCGGTTGTGGCCCACGCGGGCGGGGTTCACAAACCATGGATCGAGGATAAAAATAGGCCACAACTGCGTGGCTCTGACTGCTGCCGCGAGCAAAGCGGGATTGTCACACAGCCGTAGCCCTTTGCGAAACCAGATTATTGTGTGGGTCATTTTTTGTTCAATAGGTGCAGACAGCGTCGGCCATCGACAGGACCACGAGCGACCAGCAGCGGCAGCTACCAGAATATCTGGCATATGCACTTGGGCGAGCACGATATCTGGGACAATTCAGTTAAAATTGCTTACCTGAACGGCGATCAAAAATTTAACGAGAGCGCACTACTGTGAAGGTCTCCGGGGGTCCACGCCATGGCAACCAAAGTACCCTACCTGTTTCGTCTAGAAGAGGCTGCCCGGCTGGTTCACACCGTCATGCCTCCTACACCTCAGTACTGCTGGCCGCTGTTGTGCCACCGAGTCGGGACCGAGGTCTGGGTCAAGCACGAGAACCATACCCCTATCGGCGCGTTCAAAGTACGCGGCGGTCTGGTCTTGATGGATTATCTCCGGCGTAGCAAACCCGGGGTCGCGGGCATCGTTTCGGCCACGCGGGGCAATCACGGTCAGTCCCTGGCCTTCGCGGCCCGCCGCCACGGATTGAAGACTGTCATCGTCGTCCCTCACGGCAACAGCGTTGAGAAGAACGCGGCGATGCAAGCCCTGGGGGCGGAGTTGATCGAGTACGGCGACGACTTTCAGGCTGCGACCGAGCATGCGCAACGCCTCGCCTTGGAGCGCGACTGGTTCCGGGTACCTTCGTTTCATCCCTTGCTGGTGGAGGGAGTGGCCACCGGTGCCCTGGAATTGCTGCGGACCGTCACGGACCTGGATACGGTCTACGTCCCTATCGGTATGGGCTCAGGCATCTGCGCGATGGTGGCTGTCCGCGACGCCCTTGGCCTGCGGATGCGAATCGTCGGCGTCGTCTCCTCCGGTGCACCCGCCTACGCGCGCTCCTTTGTTGCAGGACGTCCAGTCTCCCATCCCGTTACTACCCTGGTGGCCGACGGACTGGCCTGCCGCCAACCCGACCCGGACGCCCTTGAAGTGATCCGGCGCGGGGTCGAGCGGATCGTCGAGGTGTCCGATGCGGAGATCGAAGAGGCGATGCGGGCTTTCTTCTACGACACACACAATGTCGCGGAAGGGGCAGGAGCGGCTGGCCTGGCCGCCCTACTCCAAGAATCCTCGAAGATGGCCGGTCGGAAAGTCGGCCTTGTCCTCTGTGGCGGCAATGTCGACAGCGGCGTTTTTGCTCGGATTCTGGCGGCCCACGGGTAAATGCCTCCCTCAGGTGAGCAGCGACCGTGACTTCAACCCGCCGAATATCAGGCTGTTTCGCCAGGGCGCGAATGACGAATTCGTCAAAGCAATTTAGTTCATTAGGACTGGCTCACATGACGAATTGCCGTGCCCAGTTCAAACGCCAAATCACCAGCTAATCTGGAATGCGTTCCTCTCGGCTTAGGAATTTCGATAGCCACCCCACGTCTCAATTCGTAGCGATTCCCTGAATGTGGATACCAATCAATGAATTCGTCGAATGACAGGGGCGATTTATCAATCACTGCAATCATAGCGATTCCTTCTCCTGTAATTCCTCTGAACTCAAGTAAGTCTCAGTATAGCTGCGCCATGTTATCAGCAAATACTTTTGTTCTTGGGATATTTACGATTGATCTATACTCCCAGAAATCGGTTCAACTATTTGGGAGTAGACCTCTGCAAATAGTCAATGCATTAATGCAATATGTTGTGTACTCATAGCGCAATTGTGAAAGCGGCTGCTGCCGCGAGCGCAGCCACAGTCCGAACGTGATTCCAGAGCGTCCAGTCGGTCAGGTATCTAGCCCATAAACTCACGCCGTCAGTGCTGTTTGGATCGGCGACTGCCAGTGCATTATTCAACGGGACATTGAAGACGATCGTGACACCGAATGAGCCGATGAGATAGAACAGACTGCCGACGAGTAAGTAGACTGCATCAGGTTGTTGCCACTTCAATAGTGAGGTGACGGTCAAAAACAGACACGCCGCAACCGTTCCCAAGAATGCTCCCATAAACCACGGATTAATCACCGTGATATTGATGGATTGCATAGTGGCAATGCCTTGGGCAGGCGGTTGTCTGGCAAGAGCGTTCATCACAAAAGTCGAGAAGGCGAAGAAGACTCCAGCTATTAGTCCGCAGCCCAGAACCGAGAAAAGTTTTAATACAAAGAGCACGTTAGTGACTTCCATAAAGCCTCCAGAATTTCTTTTGCCAGCTTCACCCGCCAAATTTATCAGCCCATCGAACCCCAAATGGTTTTCGTATCTGCAAACATTTGGAACGACGGACCTTACCATCCACAAGATCGTAAACATGAGCGGCAACGGCACACAGTCACTTTTGCGTTTGTCGATTCAGAAGGCTCCAATCACGATCGCAGAATCTCCTGCATCCAGGAACTAATTGATACGAAATGAAAACTTCTTTCAATGCTTGGTGCAGTAGGCGAACGGGGGTGTACGGATGGAACCCCATGGCATCGATTTTGATGTGGCCAGCTACTATAGTTGTCTACTCCACAGTTACCGACTTGGCCAAATTCCTCGGCTGGTCAACGTCCATACCGCGTCGTGCAGCGATGTGATAAGCGAGTAATTGCAGTGGCACCACCGTTAATATAGGCGACAAGATCTCATCCACTACCGGCACCGGCAGGATTTGATCAAAGGTTTCCACTGCTGCCGCCTCATCAAGCGGTGCCACCCCAATCAACTGCGCGTCACGAGCTTTTGCCTCCTGCGCGTTCGAGAGCACTTTTTCGTAGACCTTGCCGGGAACTGCGATTGCGACCACGGGTACTGCGGAGTCAAGCAGGGCAATCGGCCCGTGCTTCATCTCGCCCGCCGGATACCCCTCCGCGTGAATATAGGAAATCTCCTTGAGCTTGAGCGCCCCCTCCAGGGCAATTGGGTAGTTGATCCCCCGTCCGATGTAGATGACATCACGGGTAGTCTCAAATTCTTTGGCAAGCTCCGTGATGTACCGTTCCTGGGTATCGAGAATTTGCTCGATATAGACAGGTAATTGTTGCAGACCGGTGAGGATCTGCCCGATGCGCTCGGGAGTCTGAACACCCAGCAGGTGAGCCAGCTTCAACGCGAGCAGGTAAAAGGCCAAGAGCTGGGATGTGAATGTCTTGGTCGCCGCCACCCCGATCTCGATGCCCGCCCGCGTATCGATCAGATCGTTCACCAGGTTCCCGAGCGAACTCTCGGGCCGGTTTGTGATCCCGAGCAGTCGTACTCCCAGTCCCTTCGCCGTGTGCAGAGCCGCGAGCGTGTCCCCCGTCTCGCCCGACTGCGTCACCCCGATGACGAGCGCACGGTCCGTGAGTGGTGGCGTGGAGTAGCGGAACTCGGACGCGTAGCACACCTCGGTCGGCACTCGCGCCAACTCCTCGATCAAGTATTTACCCACCAGAGCCGCGTGCCAGCTCGTCCCGCAGGCAACGATGTAGATGCGCTCGAGCCCGCTAAGTAGTTCCTCGGGTACATCGAGACGTACCGGCTGATGCTCGTCTCCCATCGATTCTTCGAGCACGGAGCGGATCACACCGGGCTGCTCGTGGATCTCCTTGAGCATGAAGTGACGAAAGCCGCGCTTCTCGACCAGTGTCTGGTTCCAGTTGAGTGTGCGCGGCGCACGACGCACAGCAGTCCCTGAAAAGTCGTAAACCTTCACATCATCGCGCGTGATCGAAGCACACTCACCGTCCTTGAGGGTCAGAACCTTAGTTGTGTAGGGAACAATGGCCGGGGTGTCGGAGGCAAAGTAATTTTCACCCTCCCCCAGACCAATCACCAGCGGTGCCTGCTGGCGCACGACGACCAGTTCGTCCGGAAAATCAGCACTGACCACCGCGATGGCAAAGGCCCCCTTGAGTTGACTCACAGCCTTGAGTACCGCCTCAAGCAGCGAGCGGCCCGGCAGGTGACAGGCGATCAGATGCGGGATGACCTCGGTGTCCGTCTGAGACTTGAAGAGGCAGCCCGCTTCCTTGAGTTGGATGCGCAACTCCGCGTAATTTTCGATGATGCCGTTCTGGACGACGGCGAGTCTGCCTGCGGCATCGGTGTGGGGATGGGCATTGTGTTCTTCCGGTTTGCCGTGGGTCGCCCAGCGGGTATGACCGATACCCGCAGTGGCCGAGTGCTGAGCGGCACCATTGAGTTTTTGCTCGAGGTTGTGCAACGTGCCCTTGGCCCGCACCAGGTGCAGACCGTCGCCCGTCACCGTGGCGATACCCGCCGAGTCATATCCCCGGTACTCCAGCTTCTTGAGCCCCGCAACCAGGATCGGCAGGGCCAGGCGTGGACCGATATACCCGACAATTCCACACATAGGACGAGCACCCAGAGCAGTCAGAATAGACTTATAGTGCCCGCACCAGCTAAGAATCGTCAAATTCACTCCCACAGTGGAGGACTGATTCAGAAGTTGGTATGGACCTGAATCGAGAGTGAATCGCTGCCGGGTTGACCGGGTTGGCCGAAAATCGAAAACCCTCGTGAGTATTTCAGCTCCACCAGCGGTAGCTTGATCCCCAGGTTCAGACGCTCACCGATGAGAGCACCGAAGTCCGTCCCGCTCCAG
>JACMIX010000355.1 GCA_014380935.1 Gloeobacterales cyanobacterium ES-bin-141
CGCTGCCTTTAGAAGTCGCGGGTGCGTTCCAGATGCGCATGGCCATGGCCTGGCAGCGCGTCGATTCGGTCAGCGAGGTGCATCCCTGGTTCCTGCGCGGCACCCCCGGCTTCGAACTGACGCCGGAACTGGCACCGCGCCCATCGGAAGTGATCTTCGACAAGATCACCATGTCCGCCTTCGAAGGCACTTTCTTGAACATTGCCCTGCGCGACTGCGGCATCCGCTCACTGGCGATTGTCGGGGTGGCCACCGAAGTGGGCATCGACCCGACTGCCCGCCACGCCGCAGACCTCTGCTACATCCCCATCTTGATCACCGATGCCTGCGGTGCCGGTCACCCGGAAGCAGGCGAACGCTCTCTCGCGAGCCTGGCCTTCGCGGGCGATGCGCTCTTCACTGACACGGAGCATTTCCGTACCCTCCTGGCATAGTTACGCCCGACGGATCGGGGCAGTGGCTCCATGTACACAATGCCTTCTGCCTTCGAGACATGAGATGAGCGAAGGCCCGAAGAAGTGACAACTCGTATTCAAGACTCCTCGCGGCAGTCGAATGCCTGACGTGCCTGGTGGATGCCTTCTTCGTGGTCGAAGGCCCAAGTGGCAAGCTCGCGCAGCGGGTTCAGCAGCGAATATCCCAGCGCGGTGAGCCGGTACTCTACGGCCGGGGGCCTGCTCGGATAGACCGTTCGGTCAACGAGCCCGTCGCGTTCCAGTTGCCGGAGCGTCTGGGTGAGCATTCGCTGGGAAATGCCCTCTACCCCCCGCTTCAGCTGCGAGAAGCGGCGGGGGCCTGCTCCCAGTTGAAGGACGATCAGCACGCTCCAGGTGTCGCCGATGCGATCAAGCAGGTCCCGCACCGGGCACGGGCCAGTGTAGCCCTGTCGTGCCCATTCCAGACCGGCACTGAGCACGTCATTGGACGGGCACTCGGACTGGGACTCGAGATCTTTACTCATCGGTTACTTCCATGTGACCAGGGCAGAAAAAACTGCCTTCTTCCCAAACGTAGCAGAAGAAATTAGGGTGTGGTTACTGCAAAGAACCAACTCTCATTCAGGTACTAAAGTGTCTCGAACCCGTTTGTCGAAGGTGCTCGTGTTCGGTGCGACCGGAGCGCAGGGTGGCCCTGTCGTCCGCCAACTGCTTGCACGTGGAGTGGAAGTGCGGGCTGTGACCCGGGATCCACGGAAGTTAGATAGCCTGTTTGGTGGGGGCGTCGAGCGGGCCACGGCTGACCTGGGAGATCTGGCCGCGCTACGGACCGCATTTCGCGGCGTGGACACTGCCTTCTTCCACCTGCCCATCCCCCGCGACCTCGTAGCTGTGCCCGTACACCTGGCGAACGTGCTGGAGGCAGCCGGGCAGGCGGAACTGTCCCGGCTTGTGTTCACCACCAGCGGGATCTCAACTGAGCAGATGCCGTCAAACGGATTCGTGCAGGCCAGCCGGGCAGCGGCGGCGGCGGTGCTGGCGAGCGGGATTCCCGCCGTTGTCCTGCGGCCGACCATTTACCTCGAGAACCTTCTGGCGCCACACCTGGTAGCCGAAATGTCCGAGTCGGGAGTTCTCCGCTATCCGCCCGTCAACCCCAAACGACGCCTGTCCTGGACGGCGCTCGAAGACCAGGCTGCCCTTGCGATCGCAGCCATGACCGCTGATGGTATTGTCGGCCGAGCCATTGACATCGCAAGCCCGGAAGCGCTCACCGGCAATGAATTGGCCGCTAGACTCTCGGTCTACCTCGGTCGTGAGGTCCGCTTCGCTCCACAGACGCCTCTACGCTTCGGTGAAGAATTTGGTCGGGCCTATGACAATCTGGCGCTGGGCCGAGGAATTGCTGAACTATATGAGGCGATTGACCAACTGCCGCCTGACGGTGCGGTGATTGCTCCAGACCCTATCCTGACAGCCCTGGCGTCTGAACTAACGCCGGTGTCTCAATGGATCGCAAAACAGCGATGGGTATCTGTGGTGGCGTAAACCCCAGCACTCTGCTTGGCTTGTGTGTACGTTGGGGCACGATGCATCATCTTGCTGGTGGGAAGTAGCTCGCCTGCCGGGTATTCAGGGTTCGCCGTAATAAATTCCCCGCCCGTTGGTGCCGACGAAGACCAGGCCAAACTCCCTCGGACTCGCCTCCATCACGTTTGGCTCATCCCCGATGGGTAGAACCGGGTTGCCGATTTCTGTCCAGGTCTCGCCTCGATCGAGAGACAAGAAAATACCCTGCCCCATGCCGCTCACCGTACCGTACAAGTAGAGCGCGGGAACCGTGCTTCCCTGGGGGGGCTTGCCGAGCGCGAACAGATAGGCCTGCTCCACGTTGGCGAGCTTTGCGAAAGTTGCACCACCGTCCGTCGAGTGGTGCAGTCCCTGCCAGTTGCGGCTGAGCCAGAGTTCTCCCCGAATGCCATCCACGGCTTTGAGCCTGGACCACGCCTCGGACCAGTCTTCTACCGGCAGCGAAGTGTTCACGACATTGAAAGAGGCTCCCCCATCCTCGCTGCGGTAGAGCTTGCCGGTGCTGTAGTAGTACGCGAGGTTGCCGTCCACCCTGTCAGCGGCGAGTGGTTGGCCCCAGTACCAGGGTCCCGTAGGGCCATCCGGCAGACCGCTCACCGGGTTCCACGTACCGCCGCCGTTTTGGGTGTAGAGAGGTTGCGCTCCACTGGTGAGTACGACGAACGTGTCCGGGTTATTCGCGGCTATGGCCACGCGCAGGGGCATTACCCCGGGTGTAAAACTGCCGGAACTGGACCAGGTCAACCCACCGTCTGTCGAGGCAGCCCAGCCTCCCGTGTAGGGAGAGGTCCAGCGGTTGCCGCCGACACGGACTGCTCGGGTGAAAGCCCCACCAGTTGTATCGATGTTGTAAGTGTCCTGGTACCAGGGTCCGGTACCAC
>JACMIX010000356.1 GCA_014380935.1 Gloeobacterales cyanobacterium ES-bin-141
AGATTTTGGCTCCTGGTACCATCTGCATACCGAATGCGCCCCATCACCGATGGCCGTCGCTAACCCCCGCAGACCGGTACCGGCCGCCATCGAGCAGATCATCTTGCGCTGCCTGGAAAAAGACCCCCGCGCCCGTCCCGCAAGCACTGCCGAAATTATCGAACAGTTGCACGGGAGCGAGATTCCTGCACCTTCCCCGCCACTCTCCCCTGGGCGAACCCAGGCTCCCACCCCATCACTACTTTCAGCCGAGCAAACCACCCGGCTTGAAAAACAACTGACCCATTTCCTGGGACCGATTGCCCCGACCCTGGTGCGCCACGCCCTTACCCAGGCAACTAAAGTGCCTGAGCTGATCGAAACCCTGGCATCCCAACTGCTCCCAGCACAACGCGAAGCCTTCACCCAGAGAGCACTGGCTCAACTCGCCTCAGCCGATACGCTCCCATCGCTCCCGCCAACCAGGCCCACGAAGACCAGCACTCGCACTCCACCCGACATCGACCCGGTCTTCGTACAGCGCTGCGAACGCGAACTAAGTCTGCTGGTCGGCCCGATTGCCCCGATTCTGGTACAGAACGCGCTCAAGACGCCGGGACTCAACCAGACCCAACTCGTCGAGCAACTCGCGGAACTCATCGGCGACCGGGACAAGGCTACGCGCTTTCGGCAGCAGCTTTCGTGGTGACCTGCAGAATGTGCCACACGGCAGCTTTTCTGAGAGGGCCGCTCAGGTAATCAGGTCTTCGGCAGGAAGGTCTTTGAGTTCGGCTTCCAGCTGCTCAATTGTTGGCAGGCTGCCCTGTAAGTGCTCAGGTAGAGATTCAGTGAGTTGGTAGGCAAATCGCGCAGAGCATATTCGGCAACCAGGCGATTCTCCGTGCGGCACAAGATGAGCCCGATGCTGGGCTGGTCGCTCTCGTGGCGCAACCGGTCATCCACCACGGATAGGTAGAAGTTCATTTTGCCCGAGTACTCGGGGATGAACTTACCCATCTTCAAGTCAATCACTACGAAGCAGCGCAGTTTGAAGTGGTAGAAAAGCAGGTCGATGTAGAAATCTTCTGCCCCGACCTCCAGGTGATACTGGCTGCCGACAAAGGCAAACCCTGCCCCCAATTCCAGCAAGAACTGGCGGACATGCTCCAACAACCCTCTCTCCAGATCCCGTTCGTGAGCGTCCTTGCCCAGGGTCAGAAAGTCGAAGTTGTAGGGATCTTTGAGCAGTTGCTGGGCGAGATTCTGACTGTGTAGGAGGTAGAGTACGGTCAAAATTGGTGATCGCGTGGCCCTGACGGCGGTAGAGTCCACTGTCGATCTGCAGTTCGAGGACGTTGCGCGACCAGCCATTTTCTATGGCCTTGTGAATATACCATTCTCGCTCCTGGAAGTTAGAGACTTTATCCAGGATCCGGACATTGTGTCCCCAGGGAATTTGTGCAACAAGCTGTTGCACAAATTGCTCGTCAGTATAAATCTCGGCAAAAGTCCGCATGTACTTTAGGTTGCGAGACGAAAAACCCTTCATCTGCGGGAAAGCCGAGCGTAAGTCCTGTGCCAGGTGCTCAATGACCTTCGTTCCCCAGCCTTGCTGCCGCTGACGAACCAGGACTTCCCGGCCAATCTGCCAGTACAGCAGCACCAGTTCCCGATTGACAGCCAGGGCAGCACGCACCTGAGCGGTGCGGATACGCTCCTTCAAATCGACTAGCAGTTCGTTGTATCCCTGGATTTCCACCTCAACCACTCTCCTCAAGACAATTCAATTTGTCCGGTCAGGCTCAGAGCGAAAGCGTAGGCCGACCGCCTCGTTCAGACTGGCAAGCTTGAAAGTGTCGAGCTTCGCTGAGAGGGTTCTGAGAATTTGCCGGACCATCCAGGGACCCTCGTAGATCCAGCCCGTGTAGACCTGGATCAGGCTCGCCCCACTGGTAATTTTCTCCCAGGCATCTTCGCCGGTGAAGATGCCGCCGACGCCAATGATCGGCAACTGGCCACCGGTTCTCTGGTAGATATGGGCAATGACCTCGGTTGAACGGGCTTGCAGGGGTTTGCCGCTCAGGCCGCCTGCTTCCTGAAGCTTGCTTTTGAGGCCCCCGCGCCCGATCGTCGTATTGGTTGCAATCACCCCGGCCAATTGGTGCTCTGTACACAGGTCAACCACGGCGTCGATCGCTTCCAGGCTCAGGTCCGGGGCAATCTTGACCAGTAGCGGCTTATTTTGAGGATTGGCCGCTTGCAGGCGGGCAAAAATTTCTCCGAGGCGGTCGGCAGCTTGTAGCTCCCGCAATCCAGGGGTGTTGGGCGAGCTGACGTTGACTACGAAATAGTCGCCCAAGCCGTAGAGGCGCTCGAAGCTGTAGAGATAGTCATCACTTGCTGATTCAAGGGGCGTTATCTTCGACTTGCCCAGGTTAATCCCAAGCGGGATGCGCGGTTTGCAACCGGTTAGCCTCTGTACGAGAGCGTCGGCACCGTTGTTGTTGAAGCCCATCCGGTTGATGGCAGCCTCGTCCTCGGCAAGACGAAAAAGACGCGGTAGCGGGTTGCCCGGTTGGGCGTGCCGGGTGACCGTACCGACCTCGGCGAACCCAAACCCGAGATGTTCCCAGGCCATCACCGCCTCGGCATTCTTGTCGAAGCCAGCCGCAACACCGACGGGGTTGGGCCAGGTCATTCCCCAGAGCTTGCTTTCAAGGCGCGGGTCTGTGTACCCAAAGAGCCGATCCAGTGCACCGGCCCAGGGCTGTCCTGCAATCCAGGCCAATGCACTTAGGGTTTGGCCGTGGGCACTGTCCGGGTCAGTCGCTCCAAAGAGGGCCGGACGAACCAACCGATACACATTCATCAGACGGCGAGCCCGTCTGATGAATGTGTATCGGTTGGTCAGTCGCTCCAAAGTGGGCCGGACGAACCAACCGATACACATTCATCAGACGGG